>JAISLV010000156.1 GCA_031277075.1 Endomicrobium sp.
ATATCCTTTTAACGGCGACTAAGAATTTTGACGTCCGGGTTTTACAAACCCGCTTTTTGCGTTTATCAATTCTTAATCGTTTTTTTTCGTTTGAGTTCCTGTCTTGCTCTTGCTATCGCCAGTTTGCCCGACGGTATATCTTTTGTTATCGTAGAGCCTGCGGCGACTAAAACGTCTTTGCCGACTTTTACGGGAGCCACAAAATTCACGTTAGACCCTATGAAAGATTTTGCGCCTATAAACGTAGCGTGTTTTTTTACGCCGTCGTAATTGCAGGTAATGGCGCCCGCTCCGATATTTACGTCTTGCCCGATAAAAGCGTCGCCTATGTAAGAGAGATGATTTATTTTAGCGTTTTTTTCTACGACCGACTTTTTTATTTCGCTGAAATTTCCGACTTTAACGCCGTCTTTTAAAACCGAATGCGGTCTTATATGCGAAAAAGGTCCCGCCTTGACGTTTTTTCCTATAACCGCTCCGTTAATATAGGAATAAGAAATTTCGGCATTGTCTGCGATTTTTGAATTAATTATATAACTTGAGCCTCTTATAATGCAATTTTTGCCTATTTCTACGTTTGAATCTATAAAAACATTTGGGTAAAGAACGCTGTCCTGCCCAATTTTAGCGTCGGACGACACATATACGCTGTTTGGAGCGATAACGGTTACGCCGCTGTCCAGAAGGCTTTTAATTTTTAAGGCGTTGACGTATTGTTCGGCTTGGGCAAGTTCGGCTCTAGAATTTATTCCTTTAACTTCATAGCCGCCGTCCGCCAAAACAAAGCCGGCTTTTTTGCCCGAATTTTTTAATATTTCCACTGCGTCTGTCAAATAATATTCTTTTTTTGCGTTATCGGGCTTAATTTTTGAAAGAGCTTTCCAAATGTCTGCGCTAAAACAATATATGCCGCCGTTAATTTCTTTGATTTCTTTTTGCTCGGGCGAGGCGTCTTTTTCTTCAACTATCTTTTCAAGGGACGACCCGTTTTTTATTATGCGCCCGTATCCGTAAGGCTCTTGAGCTGTTGCGCCTAATACGGTGACGGCTTCGCCTTTCTTAGCGTTGCTTTTTAAGAGTCCTTTTAAAGTTTCGGATTTTATAAGAGGAACGTCGCCGCTTAAAACTAAAATTTGCCCTCTATAATTTTTCAACGTTTTTTGAGCCTGCATTAAAGCGTGAGCCGACCCTTTACGCTCTTTTTGATAAGCGGTTTTTACGCTTGGCTCTTTGAGCAAAGCTCCCAACGCTTTTTCAACGAGTTCCGACTGCCGCCCCAAAACCAAAACGATATTGTCGGGCTTTAAAGGGAGCAAAGAATCTATAACCCAGTTAATTAAAGGTTTGCCAGAAAGTTTATGGACGACTTTAGGCAAAGAAGACTTCATTCTAGTTCCGTCGCCCGCCGCAAGTATAACCGCAGAAAAACCTTTCATCTTTTAAACGCCTCTAATTTCAAACCGTATTTCATTTTAAACGAACCGCTAGAAACGGCAGTCATTATACCAAAAAACACCGCAATAGTTCAAACGCTCGCTCATTGCCAAACAGGAAAACGCATAAAAGTTATCGTAAAATTTCAGCCGCCGCCGCAATTGTCGCCTCTCTGCTTGCGGGAAATGGCAACGGGCGAAGAGGCGTTTTTTGCCTGTAAATATTTTTTATGCGTTTACCGCGCGTTTGCGAGCGTTGACTTGTTCTGAAATACGCTTGAAATCCTGCAAAGTTAATTTTTCGGGTCTTGTAAGCGGGTCTATTTTGCAGGTTTCCAAAATGTTTAAAGCGTCTGCTTTTTCTAATTTATCAAAAGAACTCAAAGAGTTTAATATCGTTTTTCTGCGCATAGAAAAACTGCGCTTTATTATAGCAAACAGCTCTTTATCTGGCGCGGGCGAATTTTTATTTACAAGTTTTATCACGCTTGAGACGACTTTCGGCTGAGGGTTAAAACAGCTTTTAGAAACGTCAAAAAGCATTTTGCAGTCCGCGTAATACTGAGTAAAAATTGAAATATAGCCGTAATCTTTGCCGCCCGTTTTTGCGCAAAGCCTTTGAGCGACCTCTTTTTGAAGCATAAAAACAGCCGTCGTCCAGTTTGGAAGAGGCAAAATTTTTTGAACTATCGCCGTGCCGACATTGTAGGGCAGATTTGAAACGATTTTAAAAGAAGCCGCAGTCCCTAAATCCGAAAACGGAAAAACGTCAAGCGGTTCTTGGACTTTTTGCGCGTCCCATATTTCTTGCGCCCGCTGCGGCGTTTGCATTTTCATAAAATCCTGTTTGACAAGGATTACGTTGTCAACGCCGCATGCGGAAAGTTTTTTACGCAGCGTCTCGTATAATGAGGCGTCTATTTCTACAGCGGTTAAACGTTTAACCGCAGGATATATAAGTTTTGTTAAAACGCCTTTGCCCGACCCTATTTCAAGGACTTCGTCCTCTTTGTTAAGGTCTGCGGCTTTGACGATATTATTGGCGACGTTTAAATCAATCAAAAAATTCTGCCCGTGTTTTTGACGCATATTGTAATCCAAAAAAAATAAATTTTCCCCGCCCGCCGTCCGCCGCCGTAGTAGTTGTTGTTGTCGTTGCCGTTGTCGTTTCCTAACTTCCTAGCTTCCTAGCTGCTTAGCTGCGTCTTTCACTACTTCCCTATGCAAAACGTTGAAAAAATTGAATCTAAAATATCGTGCGGCGCGGTAATTCCTAAGATATCTTCGTAAGCGGAAACGGCGTTTCTCATTTCAAAGGCGGCTATTTCGTCGGCGTCTTGCGCTTCGTATTGCTTTTTTGCGTTTTCAAGCGCGGTTTGCGCGGTTTGCAAAAGCGCATAGTGGCGAGCGCTTATCATTATATTTCCGTTGCTGTCTGAAACGCCCGCTATTTTTGCCGCGGCGTCTAAAAGTTCCGCCACGCATTCGCCCGTTTTAGCGCTTAAAGACAATAACGAATGAGAAACGCTAAACAAACGTTTTACGGCGGGCAAAGCGGTTTCAAAATTTGCCCGTTTGATATCGCTTTTGTTTGCCGCTATTATTATCGGCGTTTCATAATTTTGCAAAATCTCGGCTATTTCCTCATCGTTTTTATCAAGCGGCTGCGAACCGTCTATCACCCAAATTATGATGTCTGCCGCAGATAAAATTTCCCTTGTTTTTTCCTGTCCGAGTTTTTCTACCGCATTATTTGTATGATTTCTTAAACCTGCGGTATCTATTATTGTAAGCGGCAGTCCGCGGCAATCTATCGTTTCTTCTATCGCGTCGGTAGTAGTGCCTGCAATTTCCGTAACTATGGCTCTGTTTTTGCCGATTATGGCGTTTAGCAAAGAAGATTTTCCAGTATTTGGTTTACCAATAATTGCGGCTTTCAACCCTTTTTGCAGGCATTGGCTTATTTTGTAAGCGGATAACAATTTAGAGTTTTGGTCTATTAAATCCGAAAGTTTTCGGCTTTTTTGCGCGCGGGATAAAAACATTATGTCTTCTTCAGGGTGGTCAAGCGACGCCTCCGTATAAGCAAGCAGATTAATTAAAGCGTCTTTGACGCTTTTTATTTTATTTGAAAATTCCCCGCCGAGATTATTCAACGCGGCTTTTACGGCTTTTTCGGTTTTGCCGGCTATTAAAGCGCACACCGCTTCCGCTTGAGCCAAATCTTTTTTCCCATTGATAAAAGCTCTGTAAGTGAACTCCCCCGCTTGCGCCGCCCGCGCGCCGTTTTTGTATAAAAGGTTTAAAATCCCGCTTACTATAACGGGATTTCCATGAGCGGAAATTTCTACGATATTTTCGCCCGTGTAAGTGCGCGGAGCTTTAAAAAAAGCGCAAAGAACTTCGTCTATTTTTTCAACGCCGTCGACAATATATCCGTATTTAATTTGTTTATCTGGCGCGGGATCTTCCTTAACAGCCGCAGTCCGCCCAGACTTTGCCTGAAATATTTTGTCAATAATTTCAAACGAATCGCCGCCTGATAAACGTATAACGGCAATCGCCGCTTTGCCCGCCGCGCTTGAAAGAGCGGCAATGGAATCTTCATTAATATAATTCATACCTGCAATTATACCATAAGAACCGCATATTTTTATATCGCCCGTAAGCAAACGCATAAAAAATATTTAAAGGCGAAAAGCGGCGTCAATGGCAGACGCCAAAAAAGACCGCGAAAAAAGCGGGACAATGAAAGATACCTTGAAATAAATTCAGGGCGGCGCGCCAAACGGGTTTTAGGCGGCGTCGGGCGCATTAGATTTGCGCCGTTGACATCTGCGTTAAGTTTGTAAAAATTAAATTTGTCGTAAAAGCGATAAAATTGTAGAATACTAGCGTTGATTTAAAAAATTTAAGGAGATACCCAGTGAAAAAACGTTATCTTTTATTTTCATTTATTTTTCCCGCCGCGCTTGCAGGGTGCGTTGCGCGAACCGTAATTGCGCATAATCCCGCGCCGATTTATCCCCAGCCCGTTTATGCGGAAACCATCATCGTTTCCGAGTATGAAACGAATGTCGTTCCCGTCTCGGCGCAGAAAGCTCAGCCTAACCGCAAACGCGCTACGACTCCGTTGATTTACGCCGTAAGCATAAATAATTTAGACGGCGTTCAATATTTGTTAAACAGCGGCGAAAACGCAAATGAAATTTTTTACAGCGCGTCTTACGAAGCCGCGCCTCTTCAAGAAGCCGTAAAACGCGCAAACTTAAACGCTGCCCAAATCCTTGTTCGGGGCGGAGCAAATATTGATTTAAGAGTTAACGATAAAACCGCTCTTGAAATGGCTGTGCGTAAAAATGATTTTGAAATGGTAAATCTTTTGGTTTCAAACAGAGCCGATATTTACTCGCCTAATATACTTGAAGACAGCGTAAAAGAATACGATACTAACATTTTAAAATATCTTTTAGATAACGGCGCGGCTAACAGAAATGTTCCAAGCGCAAGACGCGGCGCGGATTACGCTTTAATCAAGGCTTGCAAGCTGGGAAATATTGAAGCTATACGGCTTTTAATTAAAGCGGGCGCGGACGTTTCGGTGATAGACGCAAGAGGGCGCGGTCTGTTGTTTTACGCCGCCTCAAGAAACGACGTTGCGGTTTTAGAATTTATTTATCCTTACAATAAAAGAATGCTGAACTCTATAGACGACGACGGATTTACCCCTTTAATGGTTGCCGTTGAACGCGGAAATATTCACGGGGTAAGATTTTTAGTCGGGAAAGGCGCATACCTTGACGTTAAAAACAAACATTCTTACAATGCCGTCCACTATTCAAAAAACGCGGAACTGACAAAATTTTTAAACGAAGAAACGCCTAAACATAAAAAGCCCGCAGGCTATGCTATGAGAAGAGAGGCGACTTCAAAATACGACGACCATACTAAAAATGAAAAAGTGAAAACCGCGCCGCAGCAAAAACATGAACAGATAAAACCTGAAATTAAGCCGAGCGGCAAGCCGCATACAGGGATTGAAGTTGATTCTTCCGTAAGACCCCCACATAAAATTGAACGGGCAAAACCTGACAAACAGATAAAACCCGAACCTACTGAACATGCAAAGCCTGTAGAACAGGATAAAGCTAACAAACGAACGCGACCTGCCGAGCCTGAGGCAAAAGCGGACGAACAAACGTTTGGACGCGGAAATTCTGAGGCTAACCCTGAAATAAACGCGGAAGAAAAAACCAACAAAAATAAGAATAGACGTAAAAATAGAATTATTAACTCTGATGAGAAAACTGAAGCATCCCAAAAACAGCCTGCGGTTTTAGGAGTTGACAGCGAACATAAAAAACAAGACCCCGTTCAACCCAAAGATTTTGAAAAACCTCAAACAAGTCCCGTTGAACAGGCAAAGCCTGCCGAACAGATAAAATCTAATGAACAGGCAAAGCCCGCGCAAGCGGCAAGACCTCAGTCAAGTATTCCCGCCGCGCAAACAAAATCTAATGAACAAGCAAAACCCGCAAGCCGCCATTCATCGTTAACTGCGGCTGAAACTGCGCCGCAGCAACAGCAAATTAAACCTGACCCCAAACCTGCGGCAACAAGACAAGCAAAACCCGTTGAACAGGCAAAACCTGCCGAACAGGTAAAATCTAATGAGCAGGCAAAGCCCGCGCAAGCGGCAAGACCTCAGTCAAGTATTCCCGCCGCGCAAACAAAATCTAATGAGCAAGCAGCCCCCGCGCAAGCGGCAAAACCCGAAACTGAAACTAAAAAAGAAGAAAAACGCAGCGCAGCGCAATCAAAAGCGAAAAGAAACAAATAAAATAATGTTTGCAAGCGGGGCGTTTGCAAAAACTCAGCTAGGCGCCGCCCAAACCTGAAGCGAACGCATCGCCCAAAACTGACGCGAAGCGTCACCCAAACCTGAAGCGAACGCGTCGCCCAAACCTGAAGCAAACGCGCCGCCCAAAACTGACGCGAACGTGTCGCCCAAAACTGACGCGAACGCGTCACCCTGAACTTGTTTCAGGGTCTCTTTCAGTGTCTTTTTCATGGTCTCTTTCAGTGTCTGTATTTGACTTTTTTCACGACGAGATGCTGAAACAAGTTCAGCATGACAAACCTTGAATCCCTGTAATATAGATGTTTTTAGATACAGTGTTTTTATAAAAATGTAAAATGCCAAATAGCGTCTCTAAAAAACCCGCCTTGTTGTCGTCCAAAACTGACGCAAACGTGCCGCCCAAAACCGACGCGAAGCGTCACCAAAAACTGACGCGAACGCGTCACCCAAAACTGACGCGAACGCGTCACCCTGAACTTGTTTCAGGGTCTCTTTCAGGGTCTCTTTCAGGGTCTGTTTCAGGGTCTATTTCAGGCTCTCTTTCAGGACAAAAATTTGCAAAATTATTATAAAAAACATAAAATCTTATAGTCTAATAATAAAGGCAGGCAGTTAAATTAAACAGGGGAGGTATTAATGAGGAAGAATTTTGTTTCAAAATTTGTTTTGGCGGCGGCGGCAGTAGCTTTTATGACGGGAGCGGCTTTTGCAGAGTTCAATTTGAGAACGAGCGTTGACACGGCAGGGGATTATGAATTAGAAGACAAAAACAGAACATGGTCAGCTGATGCTGATATTTCGGCAACTATATCAGGCGATTATCTTAGAAGTATAGGGAGGTTGGGGCAGTATTTAAAAATCGGCGGCGGTTTTGAAGTGTTAATCCCAAGATATTATGAACATAATTCAGCTAAATCTGATGATGTTTTTTGGTTTTTGCCGCTTTACCTTTCAATCCAGACAAATCCCATACAGCCTGTGCCTGAATTGTTTTTTAGGTTTAACTTAGGGGTAAATGTGCTTTTTATTGACACCAATTGGGATCAATCAGACGCTACTGAAACTTATACGGGCGGATTATATTATGCTTTTGTAACAGGCTGGGAATTTCCATTCGGTTTATTTTTTGATGTAACTTACGCTTTTTATAATGGCAGTATAGAATATAGCAGAAGGTATTATGCAAAAGATGACGTATCTTATTCTAGACTCGGTATCGGCGTAGGTTATAAATTCGGCAGACCAAGAAGATAATGAACTAAATTTTATTAAAAACACTGACAAGCGGGCGTTTATAAATGTCCGCTTGTTATTATTTTGCGGCAGCCAAATTAAAGGATATACAGATGAAGAAGCGTTTTGTTTCAAATTTTGTTTTTGCGGCAATGGCGGTAATTTTTATGGCGGGGACGGTTTTTGCTGAATTTAATTTAAGGACAAGCGTTGACGTTTCAGGCAAATACGAAGCTGGAGATGTCAGCGCAGACGTCGACACGTCCGCCGCTCTTTCAGGCGAATATATGAGAAGAGCGGCAGGCGATTATCTTAGGCTCGGCGGCGGCTTTGAATTTTCTCTGCCGAAAACTTATAAATATCAAGGGAAAGAAATGGACGAGCCTTTTTGGTTTTTCCCGCTTTATATTTCGGTTCAATCAAACCCTATAAAACCCGCGCCTGAGCTATTTTTTAGATTAAATTTAGGTTATGACGTAGCTTATACCGACGGCAACATTGAAGAGTCTGAATACATTAGGACTTTTGCAGGCGGGCTATACTACGCTTTTGTCACAGGCTGGGAATTCCCGTTCGGGCTATTTTTTGACATAAAATATTCCGTCCATAACGGCAGCGTTACTTTTGACCATATTCACAGCAGCTATTCCTACAAAATTGATTCCGTTTATACGAATTTCAGCGTAGGCATAGGCTATAAATTCGGCAGACCAAGAAATTAACAAGCTAAGTTTTACTACAAAAAGACAAGCGGGCGTCTATAAACGCCCGCTTGTCTTAAATGGTTATTGCTCTCTGCTCAACCCCAACGCATCCTCGTCTCTGCATCCATGTATCTGCTTTACCTTTGCCTAGCTGCCTAACTTCTTATCTGCCTAGCTGCGTTCTTTTTTACAGAGAATTAAAACAATAGGAAAAGCCGCAAGTCATATTAAACGCTTCGCCCTGTCCGCGCGAAAAATATCCAAAGCCCGCGTAAATTTTTACGCTGTCGGAAAGCGAAACGTCCGCCGAAGCTGAAATTCCAAAAGAAAAAGTTTCTTCCTCGTTTCCTCTGCTTCTAAATAACGTTTCCGTTTCGTCTCCGTCAAAAAAACTTTCTATTTCAGGGTTTTGTCCGCTTAACAAAAACGCGCCTTCCGCCCTAATTTGCCAATTGTAAAAAGAATTATTTTGAGAAATTCCAAGACCGCCGCAAATGTCCGACATAAAATAATTCCCTTTTTTCACGCGAAGGTTAAGGCTGTCCGCCCCCGTTTCCTTAAAACTTCTATATGAAGAATTTACCGCGTTTAAAGCGGCAAAAGGTTTTAAATATATTGCGCGCGATATTTTTATTTTATACGCGCTTTCAACGCTTGCGCTAACCGAATTCCCGTCAAAATCCGCTTTAGCCGTTCTTTCAATAAACGGCAGCCGCCTTTTTGTGGAATACCCGTTAAACTCTCCCGTAAACGCCGCTTTAATTTCCCAGTCCCAGTTAAAATATCCTCCGTAAAAGCCCAACGCCGTATTTGAAATTTCCGCTTCGTAAATTCCGTTTTGTTTTGCCCAAACGCCGCTATATCCTGCGTAGACGCCCGCAGAAAAGACGTTTTTTGTAAAAATGTCGCAGCCTGCGGTTATTTGCGAAGACGAATCGTTGTAATCGCTCAAAATTGAGCCGTCTGAAGATACCGTAAAATCCGTAAAATTAGACGCAACCCACATTTTCCCGTTTTTTGACAAAGAAGACGGTTTTTGAATTCTGTCAAACAAAATGTTTTTCGTTCGCCAAAACGCCGCGCTTCTTATCGCGTTTGCGATAAAATATCCGCTTGCCTGCGACAATGCTTCAATCGCGCCGTCTTTGCCGCCGTTTTCGCGCAATCCTTCAATATACGATATTACGGCGTCCAAATCGCCCGACGAGTTTTTTGAAAGAAAATCAAAAACTTCGGCGGTTTGCGTTTGATTAAAAGACAGCCCGCCGATTGAAGAAAAATTTGAACTCTGCGCGCCGCCGTAAAGAATAAGCGTTATCCAATTTGAAAAATAACCGCCGTAATCCAAAACGGACGGACTTGAAAAAGACGCGCCGCTTACTACGCTGACAACTGCGGACGAACT
>JAISLV010000193.1 GCA_031277075.1 Endomicrobium sp.
ATACTGAAGCGTATAGGACTATAGAACGGCAATTTGTTTCGGATTTTCTAAAGTATAATCCGCAATTAAACGGAAGCTCGACGCAAGGCGAAATCAGGTCTCTATTAAGCAATGCGGTTGCCGACCAAAAGATGCTTGACGATTACAGATGGTGGATTCGCAATGTAATGGCGGAAACGGTAGCTTCTGAATATAGGGGATCTTTCGTAGCAAATAATGCGGGCGAATTTACGAACGAAGACCGTCTGCTGTTTGACTACATATATATAGCTACAAACAATATGCGTCAAGACGATATGGCTTTTAGAAATATGCTGTTTTATAAAGCTAAACAGCTTATGGCGCAAAACAAAGCTTATATGGTTGGGACTATGATAGATACTGAAGCCAACAGAATGTTAAACGTAGTTGAAAACGGGTTGACCATAAAACAGCAAGTAGAGCAAATGAAAGCTATACGCGATGAAGCGATAAGAGATAGAAATCTGACAAAAAAACAAATAAAAAAACTCAACAAAGCAATAGCTTATTACGGAGCTAACGCTGCAGAAATAGACGAACTTGAAAAGACATATAGGAACGCAGGCGCAGACGCTCCTAACTTTGGAATTCTTGAAGCTAAAATGGATGAATTATACTCTAAATACGGATATAAAGTTTTATTTGGCGTTAAAGGAGCAGGCGGACGCGGGAAAATGAGACCTGACGAAACTATAACATATTATGATTTTGACGCTATGTTTAGAAAGCCGGGATATGCGGTTCAGTATAGCGCTATGGTTGATAGATATGCCGAAGGTTTGGAATACGGAGGAACTGCCGACGACGGCTCTAAAGAAAACATAAATAATACTCCTACGGGTAAATTGGCGTTTCCACCCATAATGAAGCCTTTTAGAGTATATATACCTCATTCAGGAGTCGGCGGAAGCGTTTTAGCGCAAATTGCTTATATGAAAGGGCTATTGTTTAGCAGTCCTTTGGGTTTATTGCAGGCATTGACAAATCTTAAGGGGATTATAACTGTTTGGCTTGCAAATATCGGCATTACTTTAGGTATAATAGCCGGCATTAACGGGTTTTTTGCAGGACTTTTCGGGATAGCAAGCGTCGTTATAGCAGGCTTTCATATATTGCCGTTTATTTTGGTTGCAGGCGTTGGAGTTCTAATTGCTTTTGGCGTTAACCGCTTGCTTAATTTGGCGGGCAACAGGCTTCAGAAATCGAATACAGTTAACGAATATTGGGGAAAAACGATAGATAATTCCCAAGACAGAGGGCTTGAAAGCAAAGATAGGGATGATATTAAAACGGCTAAAAAAGCTATGATAAAAAGATGGAGTTTTGTGCTTGCTTTTAAAACTTTTTGGGAAGTTTTCCTGCTTAACACTGTAGTTAAATCAATAATAGCGACTATTGGAAGTTCTATAGGCGCAGCGACTTTAACCGGCGGAGGAATTGTGTTTTTTGCGAACCCGATTATAGGCGCAATAATAGTAACAGCTCTTGTATTGTCGGTGTTTGTAACATCGCATAAGGCTGTTAAAAAATTCGTTGAATCTAAAGCCGCCGATATTCTTACAGGAGAACAAAAAGACAATGCGTGGGCTAAAATAGGAAAAGGTTTAACGAATTTAATAGCGGCTCTTTTTTCTATAGCGGCTCTTTCTTTTGGCGCGTTTCTATTGACATTGCCTGTTGTTGCGGGATATATGACGGTTGTCCTTTTGGTTCTTCCTTTCTTGCTGTTTACGTTTTTGGATTTTTTCGGTTTTTGGGAAATTTTTAAAGGTTTTCACTCGTGGTCGCAAAAAAGAAGGGACGGATATTTTGTAGGGAAAAATTGGAATGTATGGCAAACTGCTTTCTACGGCAGAAAATTACAAACGTCAAACAAAGGCGTCGTAAGAAATCCTAAAATCGTAAAAGAAGCGTCAGAAGAAAATTTAGAGACTTTGCGTAACGGCGAATTTTTTAAACAATGGGAAATGACGTTTCTGTCTTCCGAAGTTGCGCAAAAACTTACTACTGAGCAAAAAACCGCAGTTTTTGCTTTATATTTTAACAAGATAATAGAGTCGTATTACAGAACGGGGAAAATTTCTGCCGACGAATACGAAAAATACAAATTTGAAATATCCGATTATAAAGGCGGCAATCATTTAGACAGAGAAATAACTAAAATACCGGTATTAGATATTCCAAAAAGTCTTGGCGGAAGGGAAATGTTTTACAGGCTTTATCAAGAGACAAGCATAAGAGCGCGGCAGGGTTATAGAACGCCTGCAGTAAAAGATATAAGCGTTTCGTCGGTAGTTCCGACTTACGACGAATCCGTCACACATTTGCTGGATAATGGTAACGACAAGACGGAAAAATTAAACAGCGATAAGCCAAACCCCGACGGGCATATTTTGCTTACGCATTTGATAGAAGCCTACGACGGCGAATGGGCAAATATGATTTCAAGGCTTGATCAAGGCGAAGGCAAACAAGGCGTAGATTTCAGAGGACGCGAAAAGGAGCTTACTGAAGACGATTTGGAAGTATTGGAACGCATGAAAGATATGCTTGACGCGGACGGGAAAGTTAAAAAAGGGCAAAAGTTAAGAAGAGCCGACGGCTCGGAACTGCCCGACTGTTGGGTAAAACAAGAAATAAGCAGATGGGCGGATGAAAAATTGCAGCCTTTAAGCCCAACGCAGCTTGGAGTTTTAAATATCAGAGAGGCGCTTGATTTTATAATTGAAATAGAATACGCCGATCAGAGAAACGGGATGTCGGAAGAAAAATGGCAGAAAAAAATACATTTGGCGGGAGAAGAGCATTTTGAAATGGTGTCGGGGTATCAGGAATTCGGAAACGTTTATAAAAACGGCGAAGGGATAAATGATCCCAGGTATATAGGTCTTGCGGCTAATTTAAAAGAATATAGGGAAATAATAGTTCCGGTGATGCACAGAATCAAACATAAATACGATGAGTATCGGCAATTAAAAGATATGCAAGCAAGAAATCTTGCTTCTGATTACGATTTAGAACTTATAAGACAAATTGAAAAGACTGATACAGGAAAAAGATGGCAAAGCGGTTCGGATACTTCAGGCAGCGTAGATCTGACGTCGTTTAGACACATTAAAGCCGAAGATGTAGATTTAAAAAAATATAAAGAACTCTTGGGAAAAAAGAATAACAATAAGGCTACTATAGCCGAGCTTGCTTTGCTTGAAGCCGTTGAAGCCGAAATTAAAAAAGAAAAAGCCAGATACGATAGATGGATAGCAGAAAGAAGAGAAGCCGCTTTGACTGGCGACTACGCCGCAAACGCGTTAGAAGCTATATTTAGAAATAGCGAGAACAGCGTTCTTACGGTTATAGTTTTTGACGATACAGGAACGACTGTTTCTCCCGTTCACGGCGTTATAGGCATGGGCAAGGTTGACCATCACACGCATATGGAAGGCGACGTTTCAAAAGATGTTATACTTCAGTTAGATGCGAATCAGAACATTTTTGTTCAGTCTGCTCTTTCGCTGTTTGGAGCTTTGACGCCGCTTATAGAAGATGATAAAGTTTATAATGTAAGTTTGCAAGAACAAGACCCCATAAAGAGACTTACAAACGTAGGAGCGAAAGGAGCTACGGCAGAAGAAGGCTTTAACGCTTCGCATGCGGATATGAACGAGCTATGGCAGCTCCACATGTATGGGCATCCTAATTTTTTAAGAGCAAGATTTATTAAATCTATGTCAGGGCAAAGCAAAGGCGTTGTCAGCGAAGACGCTACGGCGGGTCAAGCCGCAAAAACAAAGGGAGGAAAGACCGTTGACGTCGGCGGTTACGTGGTAGAAAAAACAAGAGAAGCCAGAAACACGGAATTTACGGGAATGTTTATAAAGTTTGCAAGCGGCGCGGTAGAAATGACGCAATCTTCATATGTCAACGAATACAATAAAGCTCAGAGAAGAGCATTCGGCAGGTTCGGCAGTATTTTTGCCGAAGGCACAAATTTTGTAGGCGGATATGGTTTTTATATTAAAGAAAGACTAACTACTACGACTATAAAAACTTTCTTGTTTGCAATTTTATTTTTAGGAATAAGCGGATTTTCCGGGTTTAGTTTTGCTTTTGTGCTTGCTTTGATAGGGCTTGTTATGTCTCAGGCGGGCGCTATAATAGGTTTTGTTAAAGATATGTACACCTTTAACGAAAGTTTCGGCGGAGCCATAAAGAAATTGGTTACAAATTTTATTTATTTTGTAGATAAAATTAGAACGCACAGCTCAGGAGCTAGTTTTGGGCTGCTCGGCAAAGCCGCTCACGTAAACACAGGAAGAGGCAGCGGAACAAGCTTTTTGGAGATTTTAAGAGATAGAAAGTTAACCAAAATTCCCGACTTTGAAAAACAAGTTGAAAATGACAAGAAGCTAAAAGAAAAAGCTGTTAAAGACGCGGAGGAAGCGCTTGAAAAAGCTAATAAAGAACTTGCAAAACTTACGGACGCAGACAAAAAATCGCTTTTTGAATTTGAAAAAGATTACAAAAATGCTGTTAGCGTAATTGAAACAGCGCGCAAAAATTTTGAGAAAACTCAAAAACGGGAAGACTTAGATAAATTAACTGAAGCTGAAAATGAATTAGAAAAAATAAACCGCATTCTTGAGGCATATAAAAATAAAGAGAGAGCCGAAAAAGCTCTTGAAGGCGCGCGCAAAAACGCTCTTACAGAGTTTGATTTGTTTGCAGCCACAAAAGAAGAA
>JAISLV010000214.1 GCA_031277075.1 Endomicrobium sp.
AAGAAATTAACGAGGCTTACGAAGTTTTGTCGGACGCTCAAAAAAAACAACAGTATGACGCTTTTGGACACGACGCAATGGGGTCTATGGGAGGCGGAGGCGGCAATCCCTTTGGCGGGGGAAACCCTTTTGGCTCTCAAGGCGGCTATAGGCAATACAGCGGCGATATGGGCGACATTTTCGGCGACATTTTTAGCGACATTTTTGGAGGCAGCGCTTCAAGCTCAAGAGGCGGCTCAAGAAAAGCGTCAAGAAAAGGCGGAGATTTGCGCGTTGATATTGAAGTTTCTTACGCCGACGTTATGAACGGGAAAGAAATATCAATAGATGTTCCGAAAAGAGAAGTTTGTCAAAGTTGTCAAGGAACAGGCTCAAAAGACGCAAGCAAACCTAAAACTTGTCCTCAATGCAAAGGTTCGGGGCAGGTAAGATATTCGCAAGGATTCTTTTCTTTTCAGCAGGAATGTCCGCGGTGCGGGGGCAAAGGCAGCGTTATAGAAAATCCTTGCCCGCAATGCGGAGGCGAAGGCACAATTAAACAGAAAAAAACTATAAAAGTAAGAATCCCTGCAGGCGTAGACGAAGGAACTTCCCTCAAAGTGAGCGGCTCGGGAAACGCCGGCTCTAACGGCGCGCCTTCGGGCGATTTATACGTGGTAGTTCATTTGAAGTCAGAATCGGGTTTTAAGAGAAACGGCGGGGATTTATATACGGAAATTCCCGTATCGTTTTCACAAGCGGCTATGGGCGTAGAATACGACGTTCCCGTTGTGGAAGGAAGCGTAAAAGTAAAAATTCCGTCAGGCACGCAGCCCGGCGCCACTTTAAGAGTGAGAGAACAGGGTTTTCCTCTCTTAGGTCAAAGGCGCAGAGGCGACCTTTACGTTAAAATCAATGTCGTTGTCCCGCGTTCTTTAAGCGAAACGCAAAAAAAAGCTTTATTTGAATATGCAAAAGCAATGGGAGAAATTCCAAAAGAAGAGCAATACCAAAGCGACGGCTTTTTCAGTAAAATTTTCAAATAAGAAAGCTTTTTTGGAATTCGGCAAATTTAGCGGATAAAACTTAATTGTGTAAAATCTTTTTTTAGATGACGGATGAATTATCCCGGGATTTAAAGTTGACGCAAAACATAGCTCTGAATTTATCTCAGGTCTTTTTTGAGTTTGCCTTTGTTTTTGGCGTTATGTTAAATTTGGGAAAGCTCTTTCAGCCGCCGTCTATGCTTCTTTTGCCGCTCCATATTTACATTGCGATAGAAAAATGAAATATATATCTAAAATAATATTATTAAATATAATTTTTATAATCGTAATGTCGCTTTTTCGCGCGGCGTTCTTTTTTTATTATGGGCGCGGCTTAGATTTTACGGGATTTGCGCCTGACATTATAAGAGCTTTTTATATGGGAGTAAGATTTGACGCGTCTGTTGCGGCTATCTCTTCAATACCTATAACGCTGGCTTTTATAGTTTTTCTTTTTGCAGGAAACCCTAAATATTTTAAAAAGTTTGTTTCAGCCGCAAAGTTTTATTATACGGCTGTTTTCGGGCTTATTTTAACGCTTTTATGCGTTGACTTTGGATTTTATTCTTATTTCCAAGACCGCTTAAATATTATGGTCTTCGGGCTTTTTGAAGACGACACGAAAGCCATACTTACCACAATTTACAAAAATTACAATGTATTTCTTATTTTGGCAGGGTTTGTTTTGCTTTTTGCGTTTTCATATTTTCTGTCAAAGCGGTGTTTGTCGTTTCCAAACAAAGCCGAATTCTCGTCGTATTCGCCGCTTTCGTTTGCAAATAATAACGGCGTATTTATAAAAATCGCGGCAGCTTTGTTTCTTGTTTTTTCAAACGCTTTAATTGCAAGAGGTTCTTTAGGCTCTTACGCTATAGGCGTTAATTCTGCGGTTTCTTCAAACCCGTTTTTAAACAAAACTGCGTTAAACCCTTTTTTTACTTTGATGAAAGCTTTTGACGAACATAAACAAAGCGGCGGAGATTTTGATTATATTCTTGCGGCGGGCTATCAAGACGATATAAGGCGCGCTTTTGCGGATTATCTCAATAAAGACATTTCAGAAATTCCTAAGGAAAAACCCGAAGCCGCTCTTAGCGTAAAAATCCCCTACGACGAAACAATTGAAAGTTTAAAGCCGAACGTCATTCTTATAGTAATGGAGAGTTTCGGAAGAGATTTGATAAAATACGACGGCGAAAATTTTGACGTTTTAGGCGAACTTAGAAAACATTTTGAAAGCGATATAGTATTTTACAATTTTGTTCCCGCATACCATTCCACCGACGGCAGCATAGAATCAATAATTTCAAACGTCGCAAGGACGGGGAATTTAAAACTTTCGCAGTCAAAATACGCTTACAATAAATACGATTTTTCAGGTCCTGTCGCGTATAAAAACAAAGGCTATGAAACAGTTTTTTTATACGGCGGAAATACGGCGTGGCGAAATATCGGCGTCTATATGGAAAATTTGGGTTTTGACAAAATTTTCGGCGAGAAAGGAATGAATCAAGGCTATTATGGAAACGAGTGGGGCGTCTACGACGAGTTTCTTTTTGACTATCTTTGGAAAACGCTTGAGTCAAACGGAAATAAAAAATTTATTTACGCAATTACCACCACAAATCACCCGCCTTATTCTTTGCCCAAAAATTATGAAGCAAAACCTTTAAATCCGCCGCCAGATCTCAAACAAAAAATTATTGGAAAAGATTTGGCGGAAAAACGTTTTAAAACTTATCAATACGCAAACGAAATGCTTGGGCGTTTTATCACAAAAATAAAAAATTCAAAATATGCAAACGACACCATAATAGCCGTGACAGGCGACCACAATTTTAAAAACGTCTACTCATATTCCCCGCAAGAACTTTTAACGCAAACGGAAGTTCCTTTTTATCTCTATATCCCAGACAGCATAAAACCAAAAAATTACGACGCGTCTGTTTTAGGCTGTTATTTAGATATTATGCCTACGCTTTACAATATTTCGCTTTCAGATATTTCATATACGGCAATGGGACAAAATTTGTTTTTGCCCGGCGAGAATAAAAAAGTATATACGGAAAGCAACAACACTGCGGCAAGTAAAAATTACGCCGTAACATATTATTTCCCCGCTCAAGAAGCATCCAATTTTTACGCGTTTTCACAGGATAATTCTTTTAAAGCAGAAAGAACGCAGGCAACCCAAGCGCACAAAGAGCTTGTAAAATACGTCAAAGCTCTTTACGCCGTTTGCGGTTATATGATAAAACAAACTTCTGAAAAATGATACGATTGCGCAAAATAGTCTCGTCGGAAATTTTATAATAAAAGGCTTGCAAGGAGAGTGTAAATGAAAGTATTAATTACGGGCGGAGCGGGGTTTATAGGGTCAAATATCGCAGACCTTCTTATTGAAAACAAACACAATATAGTCGCCGTAGACAACTTGTCTTCGGGCAAAAAAGAAAACGTAAATAAAAAAGCGGCGTTTTACAAAGCCGATATTACCGACGCTAAAAAACTTGCCGCGATTTTTTCTAAAGAACGTCCGCAAGCCGTAATTCACAACGCCGCGCAAATTGACGTTCGCAAATCCGTTTCAGACCCTCATTACGACGCGCGCATAAATATTTTAGGCTCAATAAACGTATTGAACGAATGCGTGAAAAATAAAACTAAAAAAATAATTTTTGCCTCTTCGGGCGGCACAATTTACGGCGAATGCTCAAAAATCGCGCCCGATGAACGCTCTTTCCCAAACCCGTTATCGCCTTACGGAATAGCAAAGCACAGCGTTGAAAATTACATAAAATTTTATTCGGCGATTTACGGTATTAAATATTCAATTTTAAGATATTCTAATGTCTACGGACAGCGCCAGGATCCTCACGGCGAAGCGGGCGTTGTCGCTATTTTTGCGGGAAAAATGTTAAAAAGAGAGGATATATTCATTTTCGGCGACGGCAAACAGACAAGGGACTACGTTTATGTTTTAGACGTTGCAAACGCGAATTTAAAAGCTCTTACAAAAGGCGACAATGAAATAATAAATATCGGCACGCAGCGGACTATATCGGTGAACGATTTAGTAAAGATAATGTCAAAAGCGGTCGGGTATTCAAAAAAAGCCGTATATAAGCCAAAAAGGGACGGCGAACTTTTTAAAAGTTTTCTAAATATAAAAAAAGCAGAAAAAGTTTTAAATTGGAAACCCGAGACCGACATAAAAGACGGCATTGCAAAGACCATAGAATATTTTAAAAACAAAATATGAAAAATGCCGGCGCGCAAAATATAAATACTGAAAGATTATTGCTTAGGCGGATAACTATTGACGATGCCGAAACTATGTTTAATAATTGGACTTACGACGCCGATGTTACGAAATATATGAGATGGAAAACCCACCAAGAAATAGAAACTACAAAATATGTTGTAAATTTGCGGCTTAAAGAATACAAAAA
>JAISLV010000238.1 GCA_031277075.1 Endomicrobium sp.
AAAACTGTAAATCTTACACAAAAGGAGACGCAAAATGCAATCTATTAAAGATTTTTACGGCGAACTTGTGTTCACCAAAAAAGTTATGGAACAAAAATTAAGCAAAAGCGTGTACAAAAAACTTGCCGCGGCTGTTGACAACCTTGAACCCCTTGACCAGTCAATAGCCGGCGAAGTGGCTCACGCTATGAAAGAATGGGCTATTGAAAACGGCGCGACGCATTTTACGCATTGGTTTCAGCCTCAAAGAGGCGGAACCGCCCAAAAGCACGATTCTTTTATAACCTACGACGACAACGGTGAAATTATTGAGAGATTTTCCGCCTCGCAGCTTGTTCAGTCCGAACCCGACGCTTCGTCGTTTCCTTCAGGCGGCATCCGCTCTACTTTTGAAGCAAGAGGCTATACGGCTTGGGATCCTACTTCCCCCGCTTTTCTTATAGAAGCGGGCAAAACAAAAACTTTAGTAGTGCCATCGGTATTTCTATCTTGGACAGGCGAAATTTTAGATCTTAAAACCCCTCTTTTGCGTTCAATAAACGCGTTAAACGAAAAGGTAATAGACCTTCAAAAACTGCTGGGCAATAAAAACGCAAAGCAGATAAAGGTTTTTGTCGGGGTAGAACAAGAATATTTTCTTCTCTCTAAAGAGCTTGTAAAATCAAGACCCGATATCACAGTGACGGGCAGAACGCTTTTTGGAAATACTCCGGCAAAAGGGCAGCAGCTTGAAGACCATTATTTTGGAAATATCAAACCCAATATTTTAAATTTTATGGAAGACCTTGACCACGAACTTTATAGAAACGGCATTCCTATTAAAACAAGACATAACGAAGTTGCTCCTAACCAATTTGAGCTCGCCCCTCTTCACGAAGAAGAAAACCTTGCTATAGACAATAACCTCAAAGCTATGGAAATCCTTAAAAAAGTAGCCGACAAGCACGCAATGGTCGCGATTTTACATGAAAAACCTTTTGCCGGCGTCAACGGCTCGGGCAAACATTTCAATTGGTCAATAGGCGACAACACAGGCGTCAACTATTTTGAGCCTTCAAAATCCCCTCTTAAAAATATCACTTTTCTTCTTACTATCGGAGCGGTTCTTTTAGGAGTAAAAAAGTTCGGAGGAATTTTAAGAGCGTCGGTAGCAGACGCTGGAAACGACCACAGATTAGGCGCAAACGAAGCTCCTCCAGCGATAATGTCGGTTTATCTTGGCGAGTTTGTCAACGATATTTTAAATTCCATAGAGCAGACTGGTTCAATAAACGAAAAAGAAATTAACGAAATAACTTTGGGCGTCCAAAATCTGCCTAAAGTCAACAAAGATTATTCAGACAGAAACAGAACTTCGCCCGTAGCTTTTACGGGAAACAAATTTGAGTTTAGGGCTTTGGGATCTTCTGCAAATCCTGCGGACGCAGGCACTACGCTAAACCTTCTCGCGGCTTACGGCTTTGACGAAATTCATCAAAGAATTTCAAAAAAGAAAAGCGACAGTGTCGACGTAAAACAAGCGGCTTTGGAAGTAGTAAAAGAGATAATAAAAGAAACTAAAGAAGTGCGCTTTGAAGAAAACGGATATTCTGAAAGCTGGCATAAAGAAGCCGAAAAAAGAGGTTTGCCAAACGCAAAAACTACGCCCGAAGCTCTAGTGTATTTTTTAAAAGACGACGTAGTTGAAGCTTTTTCAAAATACAAAATATTTTCAAAAAGAGAGCTTGAGTCAAAAATTGACATAAAGCTTGAAAATTACATAAAGACCAAAGATATTGAATATAAATACGCGATAAAAGTCGTAAATACGCTTATACTGCCCGCTATCTTAGAGCAAATCGGCAAAAACGCGAAAACGCTTAAAAATATCGGCAAGCTGAACATAACCAGCGAAAGCATAAGCGCAGACTTGAAAACTTTGGTCTCTATTTACGACGAAGTAAAGATACTAAGCGCGTCGCTTGAAAAATTTCTATCGCAAGAACACGGAGAAATTTTAGAGACCGCAAAAAAATACGCGCTTGTAGGCGCAAATCTTCTGGCAGATTTAAGAAGCAAAGTAGACGTCGCCGAAGATTTAGTGGCAGACGAATACTGGCCGCTTGCAAGCTATCAGAAACTTCTCAACGCTTTTTAAGCGACCTCCATAAAACGAGCCGTAAATATACGACGTAAAAAAACCGAAGCCTAAAACGCTTCGGTTTTTTTAGTTGACAAAAAATCAAACTTATGCTACTATACCCATACACCCCGTATGGGTATTAAAAGGAGGAGACACAGATGAGAAAAAAATTATTTTGTTTTGCGTTTGCGGCGGTTTTTTTGTTCCCTTTTACGCATTTGCAAGCCGCGCATGAAATTAAGCGGATAGACGAAGGGGAAAACAAAAAAATTAAAATTAATGAAAACTATTCTTTTAAATACGTTTTTCCTAGAAAACCAAAGTTAGGAATAAGCGTCGTAAAAATATCCGTGTTTGATAAAGACGGAAAACAGTCTAACGCTCTTGTGATAAACGGAGCTTACGACATGCCGCAAATGAGAGGTCATCATTCCTCTGGTCCCGTAAAATTTCAAATAAATAAAGACAGTTTCTATTTAATGCCTTTAAATTCCGTAATGCGCGGAAAATGGGAAATCTTTTTACAATTTAAAGAAGACGACCGCGTGCTTTACGAAGGCGCGATTTACATTGAAATTTAATTTACGTTTTATCTTATTATAAAAATATATGAAAAAATTTATACTTATCGCGGCTTTATTATCGTTTGCAATATCTCCTTCTTTTGCGGGGAGCTATCTTTTCTTTGTTGAAGCGCAGGGGGTTTTCGGGTATTCTTTCGCCCAAAACAAAACCGTTTATCATTCTTCAACCACCGACGACCCAATGCAAAAAAATTCTATCGGTTTTGATTTAATAAAAAAGTTCTCGTCGCAAACGCGCGACGTCTTAACCGCCGCTTTACAGCTGCGCATAGCTTACGACGACGGAAAAGATGAGGCGCAGCTTCAAATTTATAACGCTTACTTAAAAACAAAATTCCCTTTCGGCGACATTTGGCTGGGGCATAACCGCGCGGCTTTCGGCTTAGAATCTTACTGGGATACGCACGGCGCATTGCTTCAAAGCATGCCGATGTACGGCTTAGGATACGATAGAGACTGGGGCGCGGGATTTTCAAAAGACACAGAAAACGGAAATATTTCTTTTTCGTTTACCTCAGGAACAGGCATGCCTTTAGAATTTGACGGCAATTGGCTTATAAGCTCAAGAGTTTCAAAAGGGATTTTAAATTACGACAATTATACAGCCGGGCTGTCTTTTATGGGCGGAAACGTCTACGACATTATGGGTTATGAGATAATGCGCGGCAGCCTTTCGGATATATTGTTGTTTTCAGCGGACTTTGCGTATAATTACGACAATATTGAACAAAAGCTGCAGATAGATTTAGGACGCAAAACTAAAGATGAAGTTTACAGCGCGCTCTACAGAGTGACGTTAAATTTTTTAGAGGAAAACAAATTAAAACTTGAAGGACAAGGCGTCTACGTTCAAACGCGCCGTATCAATAATTATTTTTTAGCCGCAGGAGCGTCGTATTTGTTAAATTCCGATTTGACGGCGAGAATAGTCTACGAATACTCGCATGAAAACGGCGACGGGAAAGTAGTGGGGCAGCTTTATTATTATTTTACGATATAGCAAAACCAAAAAAATTGTTTTAAAAAGAGGTTTTATGCGCAAATCAATTTTATCCGCTTTGTTTTTTTTAAGCGTTTTTACCTGCGCGGCAAACGCCGCAGTAGGCTGCGATTTAAACGACCCCGACAGAGACGTCAAAAGATTTTTTCCGCAGTCTACAAGCTATAAAACCGACTATTTTTCAATTTCAAAACTCGGCGGCGCGCCGCTTTTAAAAGAAGTAGAAGAAAAGTTAGGCGACGCTTTTGACGGCGTGTATGAGACCATAGACGTTCCTTATACGCTCTATACCATATATAAAGGAAATGAAATCATCGGCTATATACACGGAATAAACCAAAAAGGCAAATACGGCGGGCTTCAGGTATTTTTGATTTATTCCCCGAATTTAACTATAGAAAATTTTTATTATCAAAAA
>JAISLV010000058.1 GCA_031277075.1 Endomicrobium sp.
CGGAGGCTGACGCTCTATCCAATTGAGCTATAGGCGTATTTAAAGTTATTTAAAAACGCGCGGCGGGCTTTCGGATTACGGCAATATGGGGACGTCTATAAAATTGTTTTCTTTAAGAGCTAAACTCTATTTATTAAGTCTCTTTTATTTTACAAAATAATGAGCGTAAAAAAATGCCTGCGCCCATACATCTATGAATCCGCCGTCGCCGTTATCCGTCGCCCTGAACTAGTTTCAGGGTCTGCCGTTACTATGCCTTTATGCGTCCGCCGTTGTCTAGCCGCCTAACTTACTAGCTGCTTAGCTGCATTCTTTATTTGTATGCGCAACTATTGTCTTCTAAATACGTCTGTTTTTAACGAAGTCACTCTGTCTAAAAACACTTTGCCGTCTAAGTGGTCTATTTCGTGCTGAATGCAAACAGCTTCAAACCCTTCGGTTTTTAAACTGCGCTTTTGTCCGCTGGCGTCAATATATTCTACTTCTATTTTTTTCTTTCTTATAACGTTTCCGATAAAATCGGGGACGCTTAAACAACCCTCGCGCGAACTCGTTTTGCCCGAAGAGTAAGTTATTACTGGATTTATCATATAAAGAACGCCTGAACTTCTATGCGGTTTTTCGCTTAACGAAACGTCTACGATTATTATTCTTGCCAAAACGCCTACCTGCACGGCGGCAAGACCGACGCAAGATTTATGAGCAAGCATCGTTTGGCGCATATCGTCAATTAAAGAACGCGTTTCATCGCTAATTTTTCCTACGGGAAGGGAAACTTGTTTTAGAAGAGGACTTGGAATGGCGATAACGTTTAAAACAGCCATTTTAAATATCCGCAGATTCCGCGCGGTTCAACGACGCGCTTACGTTTAATTTTTTCGCAAAAGAGTTAAGCTCGCTTTCAAAATTTTTAGCGGAAATATTTTTAGGGAGGTCGGCTTCTATAATCATTATATAAGTTTTCTTTGAAACCGTCGTCTGAACGTCTGTAATATTTATTTTCTTTTCCGCCAAAAAAGAACTTATGCCGTAGACTATGCCCGTTTTATCTTTGCCGTAAATAGAAATAATGTATGGATTTGTCTTGTTTTTTTTCTTTTTAGAAAAAGAGTCTGTCTCGCTTATCGTCAAAAACATTCCCAACTCTTTGGCGGGCTTTTTCAACTTAGAAAGAATGGCTTTATGGCTTATGTCGCGCGCAAGGCAGATAATTAAAATCATCGCAAACTGTCCGTGCAAAATAGTCATAGTAGAATCTTCTATATTGCATTTAAGCTCGGTCAAAACTTTGGTTATCGCGCCCACTATGCCGGGCTTATCTTTTCCTATAGCCGTCAAAGAAATGTATTTTGACATAATGCGCCTCCTATGGGATGTCTATAAAAACCCAAAACTGACGCGAAGCGTCACCCTGAACTTGTTTCAGGGTCTTTTCAGGGTCTCTTTCAGTGTCGCCTTTGCTTAGCTGCCTAACTTCTTAGCTGCTGTATTTGCCTTTCGTAGTTGTCCGTCATTTACGAACTTGTTTCAGAATCTGCTGTTAAACGTCGACGGCAAAAATAAAGGCAGATGCTGAAACAAGTTCAGCATGACAGACACGGCATTATAGGTTTTTGCAAGACGCCCCTATAAATATTTTTCGGCGGTCTTTAGAGCTTCGTTAATTTTTGCAATATCTTTTGAGCCGCCTTGCGCAAAGTCTGCTTTGCCGCCGCCTGAGCCGTTTATATCAGCCGCAAAAGATTTGGCTATTTTTCCTGCGCTTACGCCTTTTTTGACATAATCGTCTGAAACGGAAACGATAAAAGAGACTTTGCCCTCGTTTTTGGAAGCGATTATTAAAATTACAGAACCTATTTTTGCTTTTAGTTTATCGGACGTTTCCCTCAACGCTTTAACGTCTTGCCCGTCAATAAACAAAGACAAAAAATTAAAACCTTTTATTTCTTTTACGTTTTTTGCGTAATTGTCTATTTCGCCCAAGATTAAACGGCTCTTTAACAAGTTAATCTCTTGTTCAAGTTTTTTATAATCCGCTATGTGTTTTGCGGCGTTGTTTGCAAGTTCGTCTTTTGAAGAACTTAAAATTTCCGCCGCTTTTAACATAGAGGCTTCTTCGTTTAAAATATATCGTTCGGCTGAAGAACCCGCTACGGCTTCAATCCTTCTAACTCCAGCCGCAACGGAAGATTCTGAAACGATTTTAAAAAAGCCTATGTCGCCGCTTCTTTGAACATGAGTTCCGCCGCAAAGTTCCATAGAAAAAACTCCGCGTTCGTTTTTTACCGACACTGTTCTCACTATGTCGCCGTATTTTTCGCCGAATAAAGCCGTCGCGCCCGCTTTACGCGCTTCGTCTATTTTCATAGTCTCAACGCATATTGGAATATTTTCTCTTATTACGGCGTTGACAATATTTTCAATTTTAATTAAATCTTCTTTCTTTAACGCGTTAAAATGCGTAAAGTCAAAACGCAAAGATTCGCTTGAAACCAAAGACCCCGCCTGCGCTATATGGTTTCCGAAAGTTTCTCTTAAAGCCTTTTGCAGTAAATGCGTAGAAGTATGATGGCGCGCAGTCTGTTTTCTGCGTTCAACGTCTATTTCGGCGTTTGCTTTTCCGCCCGCTTTAACAATTCCTTTCAATATTTTTACTTTGTGAACAAACAATGAACCCACAGGTTTTATAACGTCTAAAACTTGAGCTAAAAAATTGTCATTATAAATTTTCCCAGTATCTGCGCACTGTCCGCCGCTTTGGGCGTAAAAAGGCGATTTGTCCAAAATTATTTCGCCTTCGCCGCCTTCGGCAAGCTCCGTTTCTTCTTTAGAATTTTTTATTAAAGCCAAAATTTTTGTATCCGCTTTATAAACGTCGTAGCCTACAAAAACGCTATCGCCGATTTTTTTATGCAAAATTGAATAAAAAGTTACGTCTTTCTCGCCTGAACCGCCCCAAGCCGCGCGCGATTTTTCCTGCGCGTCCTTTTGACGCTCTTTAAAACCTTCTTCGTCTACCGCCATTTGATTTTCCAACGCTATTTCTTTCGTTAAATCGTGAGGGAAACCGTAGGTGTCGTAAAGTTTAAAAACGTCTCGCCCGCTTATGATTTTTTCGCCTTTTGATTTATAGCCTGAAATTATATCGGAGAGAATAGACGAGCCTGTTTCAAGCGTTTCAAGGAATTTTTCTTCTTCAACTCTTACCACAGTTTTTATATTTTCAAACTTTGCAAGAATGTCGGGGTAAGCCGTCCCCATAATATTTAATACCGACGACGTAAGCTCGTTCATAAAAGGTTTGTTGCTGCCGTAAAGTTTCCCCTGCCGCACGGCTCTTCTTAAAATTCTTCTTAAAACGTATCCTCTGCCCTCGTTTGACGGTAAAATGCCGTCTGAAATCAAAAAAGTTACGGCTCTTGCGTGGTCTGCTATCATTTTCAGTTTTGATATATTTTTGCCTTCGTTTTTAATTTTAAGAATTTCCGCCGCATTTTCCATTATGGGCATAAATAAATCTGTGTCAAATATGCTTTTTTTTCCGTTTGCAGCAGCGGTTATTCTCTCTAATCCCATACCCGTATCTATATTTTTTCGCGGAAGATTCTTTAAAGAGCCGTCGGGCTGTCTGTCAAACTGCGTAAAAACTAAATTCCATATTTCAAGGTGTCTGTCGCAGTCGCAGGCTGGTCCGCACGAAGGTTTTGCGCAGCCCATATCTTTGCCTAAATCTATTAAAATTTCAGAACACGGTCCGCAAGGACCAGTGTCTCCCATATTCCAAAAATTGGTTTCTTCGCCCAACTTTATAATTCTGTCTTTAGGAACTAATTTTTTCCAAATTTCAGCAGCTTCATCGTCGTCTTTATATACGGTAAAATAGAGCTTATCCACCGGCAAACCCATATTTTTTGTCAAAAACTCAAACGCCCAAGCTATAGCGTCTTTTTTAAAATAATCGCCGAAAGAAAAATTGCCGAGCATTTCAAAAAAAGTCAAATGACGCGCGGTAACGCCAACATTGTCAATATCGGAAGTTCTGAAACATTTTTGGCAGCTTGCGGCGCGCGTAAAAGTATCTTTGCTTTGCCCTAAAAAATGATGTTTAAACTGCACCATGCCCGCAGAAGTAAAAAGCAAAGTTTTATCGCCTGAAGGAATGAGGGAATCCGAAGGAACTACGCTACAGCCGTTATTTTTAAAAAAATCTAAAAATTCAGACCTGATTTGCGAAGACAATTTTAAAATTTTTGACATAAAATACAACAAAACCGCTTGCGGTTCTGCGCTCCTTTTCTATAATAAATAATTAAAATGGATTTTAGCAAATAAAAAAGCAGACCTCAACAAAAAAGGCGTCAAAAAAACGTCTTCTTTTACCCGCCTTTTCTTTTTGCCATAATTTTTTGATATAATTTTATTGTATTTTCAATATATTTTTTATTTGCGTATTAAAATGATTAAAAAACTTCATTTCTATATAATCAAAGAATTTTTTGCGGCGTTTGGCTTCGGATTAGCGGTTTTTTCAACGCTTCTTCTTTTAGACCAAATTTTTAATCTCATTGACCTCTTCCTTTCAAAAGGCGTGTCTTTCTTTCTTGTGTTTAAACTTTTCTTTTTTATTTTACCCAATATTTTAATGCTTGCAATACCTATGGCGGCGCTGTTTGGAGTGTTAATAGCTTACGGCAGGCTTTCCGAAGACAATGAAATTACGGCTATGAAAGCCAACGGGACGGACTACGCCTCTTTGTCTATGCCTATCGTAATTACAGTATGCGTCGTCTCTTTTTTTCTTTTATTCTTTAATCATTTATGGTCGCCCAAAATGCACACGAATTTCAGAAATTTATACGAAGAAATTCTTATCAAAAGACCTCTTGTAACTTTTGCGGAAAAAAGCATTGTAAAACTTGGCGGCTATCAAATATACGCAAACAAAGTCAACAATTCAGACAACAGCCTTTCGGGCGTAAGCATTTACAAATTTGAAGATAAAAACAAGAAGCCCGCGTCTGACAAAAATTCTCAAAATCCGCAAAAACAAAACGCTTCTTGGAGAATAGCGGCGTCTTCAGCGTCGGTAAAAGTTTATTCAAACGGCGCAAGCCTTATTTTATACAATGGATATTGGCAGTTTGCAAACCCTTCGGATATTAATAAAATGATACATATGACTTTCCAGTCTTATTCGTTTTTTATTCCTCTGGGCGAAACGGTCAACGGGCATTCTTCGTCTTTAAGGGAAATGCAGTCGCCTGAACTTTTAAAAACTATAAGGGAATATAGAGAAAAAAAGTTTCCATATTCGGCTTACGAAATTGAATTTTGGATGCGCTGGATTTTCGCTTTAGCGCCTATTTCTTTTATTTTAATAGCTTTGCCTGTGGGAATAATGTCGGGCAAGGGCGGAAAAACTATAGGTTTCGCAATGAGCTTAGGCGTAATTTTGTTTTACTATATGCTTTTAATAATTTCAATGAACCTTGCCGAACGCGCATATGCCCCGGCGTTTTTAATAATGTGGCTGCCAAACGCCGCCACGACGGGCATAGGGTTATTTTTATGCGTCAAAATGGTTAAGCGATAACCGTTAAACGACGGCAAAAACACAATGGGCGTCTCTAAAAATCTATAATGCTTATAATCGCCGCGCAGACAAGATATTTAATTTATGAAAACATTATACCGCTATATCATCAAATCGTTTTTAAAAATATTTTTCTTTACCGCGCTTGCTTTCGGGTTTATTGCGCTGGTTTCGCAGTTGTTTGGGCAGATAAGTTTTTACATGGAACATAAAACTCCTTTTTTTGTTATTTGCGCCCACCTTTTTTCTAATTTGCCATGGTGGATGATACAGGTTCTGCCTGTAGCCACGCTTCTTTCTCTTCTGTTTTCTCTCGGCGAACTTTCAAAAAGGAATGAAATTACGGCAATGAAAGCCGCAGGGGTTAAT
>JAISLV010000099.1 GCA_031277075.1 Endomicrobium sp.
TGAAGGGCGTCCTAAGAGCAAGGACGGACAAATTTTCTGATGCGGCAATCCGCAGAGACAATGTCTCTCAAGGCGCAAGGCAAGGACGGGCATTAGGGTTTTTAGAGACGCCCTTTAAGGAATAAATTGGCAAGGACAAAGCACGACCGCTCCCGCCCCCCTTTTTTGGAATTTATCGGGTTTTTGCAAAGACGCTTTATTGTTATTTTTTATCGTCAATCGTTATTATAGTGTCTTTGGCTTCTTCAAGCGCGAAAGGGTAATCAGTATTATAGTGTAAGCCTCTGCTTTCTTTTCTCAGCATTGCGCAGCGGACTATCATTTCAGCGATAAAGGCTATATTTCTCAATTCAATTCTTTCAACCGTTATGGGCGAAAGCCAAAAAGTTTCTAAAATTTCTTCTTTTATTATGTCTATTCTTTTTTGCGCTTTATGAAGACGCTCGTTTGACCTTGAAATGCCCAAATAGTTCCAAGTGAGACGCCTTATTTCCTGCCATTGCTGAACAAAAACCGTCGACTCGCTTGGCGGATTTTTTATATTGCTTAAAGGTTTTGGAATTGCGCCGGGCAAAGACCGATTTAAAAGTTTTTTTGAATCCTCAGCTACGCGGTGCGCATAAACTATGCCTTCAAGCAAAGAATTTGACGCCAGCCTATTTGCCCCGTGAAGCCCTGTGCAAGCCGTTTCGCCGACCGCATAAAGATTTTTAATAGTAGATTCTCCGTTGTCGTCAACCAAAACGCCGCCGCAAAAATAGTGAGCCGCAGGCGTTACGGGTATCATATCTTTTGAAATATCCATGCCAAATTCCAAACATTTCGCATAAATATTTGGAAAACGCCTGACTAAAAAATCTCTGCTCTTTGACGTTATGTCCAAATACACGCAACTGTCTCCGCGCGTTTTAAGCTCTTTATCAATCGCTCTTGCGACTATATCCCTTGGGGCAAGCTCTTTTAACGGATGATATTTTTCCATAAAGGCTTGTCCGTTTTGAAGTTTAAGTATGCCGCCTTCGCCTCTGACGGCTTCGGAAATTAAAAAAGATTTTGCTACGGGATTATATAGGCATGTAGGGTGAAACTGCACAAACTCCATATTTGCGATTTCTGCGCCCGCGCGGTAAGCCATAGCCATGCCGTCGCCTGTGGCTATATCGGGGTTTGACGTGTAGATATAAGATTTGCTTGCTCCGCCTGCGGCAAGAGCTACGGCTTTTGCTTCAAAAATTTCAATTTTCCCGCTTGAGTTTTCTAAAACGTAAGCTCCAAGACAAACGCCTTCGCCGTCTATAATTAAGTCTAGCGCGGTATGCTCTTCGTAGACGAAAATATTTTTAGTTTTTAAAATATTTTCAACCAGAACTTTTTCTATTTCGTTTCCCGTCATATCGCCTGCGTGAAGAATTCTTCTTTTTGAATGTCCGCCTTCAAGCCCCAGCTCAAATTCCGAATCGGAATAATCTTTTTTTGTAAATTTAACTCCGAGTTTTATCAGTTCCTTTATGCGTTCGGGAGCTTCGCGCACTATAGTTTCAACAGTTTTTTGACGGCAAAGTCCCGCGCCTGACACTAAAGTGTCTTTTATATGCCGTTCAAAAGAATCGGATTTGTCCGTAACGCAGGCTATTCCGCCTTGCGCTTTAGCGGTGGCGGATTCAAAAAGCTTACTTTTCGTTATTAAAGCGACATCGCCGTTTTGAGAAGCCTTTATAGCAAGGCTCAAACCGGCGATGCCGCTTCCTATTATTAAGTAGTCCGATTTTATCATTTTGTTTATTGCCGCGAAATATGGTCTGTTTTGCACCATTTTGTAACTTCGTCCAAAATCTCTTTTGCTTTATTGTAATCGCCGTCGTCTATAGCCTTTTGCGCGGCGGCAATTTTTGCTCTGTCTCCTAAAACTGCGGCTCTGGTATTGTCTATCATAGTCCCAATCAAAAACGCAAGCTCTTTCGTTTCGTCTTTCTTTCTCCAATGTATTTTTACGCTGAAATCGCCTTCCATAAGTTTTTTCATAATCAATTCAAAAAAGTATATGGGACCTATGATTCTATGAAAATAAAATACGCTGTTCATAAGTATAAAAGACGCGAAAATAAAAATCATCCAAAAAAAGCCGCTCATATAGGCGCGTTTAAAATATTTTATCGCGCCCGCGCTCAGTTGTTCCATACCCGGAGTAGTCAACAGCGAATTCCAAAACACATAATAACAAAGCAAAGTTAAAAGCGCCATAACAAGACCTATGGTAATAAGGTATTTCCATTGAGTCTTTGGTTTTACAAAATATTTCTTTCTGATTGTCTTCATACTTCCTCCGTTAAAGACGATTTGCGCAAATGTCGTTTTCATTCGCGGACGATTTTTGAAATAATTATATTGTCTATCAGCCTTGTTTTGCCTATCCAAACGGCGACAGCCAAAACGGCTTTTTTGGTATTTTTTGAAACGGGCGACAAATCGTTGAAATCAACGGCTTCTACATAATCTATTCTTGAATTTTTTATTGAGGAAATTCTTTTTACGGCGTTTTTTACAGCCGCGCTGAAAGATTTAACTTTGATTTCTTCCTTTGCAAGTTTTAAAGTTTTTGAAATTAAAACCGCCGATTCTTTTTCTTCGGGGTTTAAATAGAAATTTCTGCTTGAAAGAGCAAGACCGCTTTTTTCCCTTACAATTTCGCAGGGAACTATTTTTGTTCTAAAATTTAAATCTTTAACCATTTTTTCAATTATGCGCAGCTGCTGAAAATCTTTCATCCCAAAATAAGCTCTGTCGGCAAAAGTTATATTAAATAATTTCGCCACTACGGTATCCACGCCTGAAAAATGGTTTATTCTGAAACGCCCGCACAATAAATCTTGCAATCCTTTCACTTCAACCCGAGTTCTGTTTGCGCGCGGAAACATTTCTTCCGCAGACGGAACAAAAACATAATTGACGTGGTTTTTTTTGCATATCGCCAAATCTTTTTCTAAAGGGCGCGGGTATTTCAAATAATCTTCATTTTGACCGAACTGTATAGGATTTACAAAAATTGAAACTATAGTTATGTCGTCGTTTTTAACGGACTTGCTTATAAGCGAAATATGCCCCTCATGCAGCGCGCCCATAGTGGGGACAAGCCCTATTTCATCTTTGTTGACAAGATGTTTTAAGGCTATTTTTTGAAGTTCTGAAACTTTTTTTATTATTTTCATATATTTAGTCTCTATAATACGTCAACAAAAAAATAACTTTATAATGACGGCGACGAAAAAAATACCCCGTCTGAAGACTTCGCCTTCGTCCGCCTCTTTTGCAAAAGGGGAATTAACGGCAAAAACAACGGCAGATGCTGAAAGAGACCCTAAAAGAGACCCTGAAAGAGACCCTGAAACAAGTTCAGGGTGACGCTTTGCGTCAGTTTTGGGCGACGCGTTTGCGTCAGTTTTGGGTGACGCTTTGCGTCAGTTTTGGGCGACGCGTTCGCGTCAAGTTTGTATGACGAACACACGAGCGTCTTCGTCTTTGCCCAGCTGCTTAGCTGCGTTCTTTGCAATCCGTTCCAGCTATTTGTATACATTCTCTTCAGCGGGAAAAGAGCCGTCTTTTACTTCGCTTATATATTTTTCCGCCGCACTTTTTATAGTATCCGCCAGATTTGCGTATTTTTTCACAAATTTAGGCTTAAAATCAATAAACATTCCAAGCATATCGTCTGACACTAAAACTTGACCGTCGCAATATTTTCCCGCGCCTATGCCTATGGTGGGTATATCCAGCGTTTCTGTAACTTTTTTAGCAAGGTCTTCGGGTATGGCTTCAAGCGTAAGCATAAAAACGCCCGCGTCCTGCAAAATTTTAGCGTCTTCTATTAATTTTTGCCGCGCCGTCTCGTTTTTTGCCTGAACTTTTAAACCTATTTTATTTACCGCTTGAGGCGTAAGCCCTAAATGACCTGCGACGGGAATTTTTGCTTTGACTATGGCGCTCACTTTATCGGCGATTTCAGCTCCGCCTTCAACTTTTACCGCGTTTGCGCCGCCTTCTTTTAATATGCGTCCCGCATTATAAACCGCGTCTTTGACGCTCGCCTCATATGATAAAAAAGGCATATCTGAAACTATCAAAGCTCCGCCGTCGTTTCCGCGTTTAACGGCTTGCGTGTGGTAAATGATATTTTCAACGGTGACGGGAAGGGTGCTGTCAAGACCGAGTTTTACGGTGGCAAGCGAATCTCCGACCAGCAAAATATCAACGCCGCAAGAAGACAATATCTTTGCCATAACATAATCGTAACATGTAAGCGCGGCTATTTTATGCCCGACGTTTTTCATCTGCAAAATATCGTTGACAGTTTTTTTATTCATATTTTTATAATTTTAACCTTTTGATTTATAAGTGTCAATGAGTTATTTTGTAAAATAACGTTGATTTTTCTATTTAAAATAGGGTGCGCAAAATTAGGCGCGATTTCATTTAAAGGAATAAGGACAAAAAGACGGCGGCATATTTCTTTGTGAGGAATAGTAAGCGACAATTGACGATTTTCAATTGACAAATTTCCGTAAAAGAGTATGTCTATGTCAATAAGTCTTCTTTTCCAATGCCCCGACGCTTTACGCCCAAGCAGGAGTTCAGCCTGTTTTATAAAAGCAAGCAAATCGCAGGGAGAAAGCCGCGTCTGCGCTCTTGCGGCGATATTATAAAAATCTCTTTGTTTATATCCGACGGGCGAAGTTTCGTAAAAAGAAGAAATTTTTTTAATTTCAACATACCCTGAACTTTGCAATAAAGACAGAGCGGAAATAATATTTCCCGCTCTGTCTCCTATATTTGAACCTAAACCTAAATAAACTTCGTCTTTCATTTTTGCCCTGCTGCAAAACGCCGCCTTTTAACTGCAAAAGCGCAATTGATAACGGCGCAAAGAACTATTCAACTATTATTTCGGCTCTCCTATTTGACATTCTTCCAGCTTCAGTTTCATTGTTTCCTACGGGCAAAATAGCGGCAAGCCCTCTGTAAGAAATTTTTTCGGCGGGCAAACCGCTGTTAATAAGTTCGTCATATACTTCTTTGGCTCTTATTCTTGACAATAACTTAGGACCTTTTTCCGAAGAATCGGCGTGCGCCTCTACGGTTATTTTATTATATCCTGTTTTTGTTATTTCCTTTGCCAAATTCTGTATTTCTTTTTTCCAATATCCGCTCATTGCGCCGCTGCCCGACATAAATTTAATCGTCATAGATTTTACTACGGGCTTAAACATTCTGGCTTCGGCTTCGTTTTTCCACTCTTCAAGTTCTCTGTCGCTTACTTCTCCCGGCTCATATGAGCGGCGTTTTCTCTCAAACTCTTCTTTCTTTGCGGCTTCTTCTCTTTCTCTAATTTCTTGAGCGGCTTTTCTAGCCGCTTCCCTTTTCTTGTTTTCTTCTATTTTTAATTTTCGGGCTTCTTCAGACTTGCGTCTTTCCTCGTCTAATTTAGCTTTTTGTTCGGCTGCTATTTTCGCCTGTTCTTTAGCTCTTTGAGCCGCAAGCTCCGCCTCTCTTTGAGCGTCGACCTCTCTGGCTTTGCGTTCCGCCTCAATGATTTGAAGTCTTTCGCTTTCGTTTTTAGCTCTTATCGCCTCTTCAATAGCCAGACGCTTTGTCTCTTCAAGCCTTAGCTGTTCTTCTAAAGCGCGCAGTCTTTTTTCTTGTTCCATAACTGCGGCTTCTTCGGCTTCAATTCTTGCAAGCTCGTCGGCTTGTCTCCTTTCTTCGGCGATTCTCGCCTTTTCCGCCGCTTCCATGCGCGCTTTTTCCGCTTTTGCAAGTCTATCTTCTTCGTATTGTTCTAAGACGCGTTTCTTTTGTTCGGCTCTTTGCTGCGCTAAAGCTCTTTTGTGTTCTTCTTCGCGTCTTACTTTTTCTTCAAGCTCGCGAAGCTGCCGCTCTCTTTTGGCTTTCGCTTCTTCTTCCGCGGCTTTCTGCTTTCTCTTTTTTTCTTCAAGAATTTTTTCTTTTTCTCTTTCTTGCTGACGCTGTTTTTCAAATTTTAATATTCTGTTTTCTTCCTCTTTCATAGCGGCAAATTCTTCTTCTATTTTTTTACGTCTTTCTTTTTCTTCTCTTATTCTATTTTGCTCTTCCTCTTTTCTTTGCTTTTCTTCCTGTTTTTCTATTTCTTCTTCAAGAGCGCGCAGTCTCTTTTCTTCTTTGATTCTTGCCGCTTCTTCTTCTTTAAGTCTCCGCTCTTCTTGCAGTTGGAGTTCTCTCCTCTCTTTTTCTAACGCCGCTTTACGCTCTCTTTCAGCTTTGGCTATTTTTGCTTCCTGCGCTCTCTGTTCGGCAAGTTCCTCGTCTGCTTTTCTCTTGCGTTCTTTTTCCTCTAGCTCTTTGCGTTTCCGTTCTTCTTGTAATTTTGCTCTTTCTTCGGCTTTCAGTTTTGCTTCTTCTTGAGCGCGAAGTTTTTCTTCTTCCCTTCTGGCTTTATCTATAGCGGCTAGACGTTCTCTTTCCTCTCTGTCTCTCTTTTCTTTTTCTGCTCTTTGAGCGGCAAGTTCCTCGTCTCTCTTCTTTTTAGCTTCAAGCTCTTTGCGCTTTTGTTCTTCTCTTCTCTCCTGCTCTATGCGTTTTTCTTCACGTTTCATCGCGGCTTCCGCTTCAAGCTTGCTTAGCTTTTTGGCTTGCTCTAAAGCGGCTTTACGCTCGCTTTCTTGGCGGGCAATTCTTTCTTGCTCGGCTTTTTTAGCGGCAAGTTCCTCGTCTATCTTTCTTTGCGCCTCTAAGGCTTCAAGCTCTTTGCGTCTTTCTTCTTCGCGTCTTTCCCTTTCTATGCGCTGTTGTTCTAATTTTTCCTCGCGTTCGCGGCGCTTGCGTTCTTCTATAATGCGCGCCTCTTCTTCTTTTTTCAATCTCTCAATCTCTCTTTCTTTTTCTCTTTGAGCGGCAATTTCTTCTTCGGCTTTCCTGCGTTTTTCTTTTTCTTGCGCTTCAATTTTTGCCTGTTCTTCTAAAATTCTTCTGCGCTCCTGCTCTTTTAACATATTTTCTTTAAGTTCGCGCTGTCTTTGTTCTTCTTTTAATTTCGCTTCTTGCTCGGCAAGCAGTCTTGCCGCTTCGCGAGCCTGCTTTCTTTCTTCTTCTCTCTTTTCTCTTTCTATAGCTCTTTTACGCTCTTGTTCCGACCTTATCATCCGTTCATACTCGGCTTTCTGAGCGGCGTATTCCTCTTCTATTCTTCTTTGCATTTCTCTTTCTTCTAAAAGTTGACGGCGCTTTTCCAGCCTTACCGTTTCCTCTTCAAGTTCGCGGCGTTTGCGTTCCTCTGCAAGTTTAGCGTCTTGTTCGGCTTTAATTCTAGCTTCTTCTTCTCTTTTGGATTTTTCCATAGCTTCAAGACGTTCTCTTTCAGACTTTTCTTCGCTCGCTATTTGTTTTGCGCGTTCCATTTCGGCGCGTTTGCGTCTCTCAGCTTCCGCCTTTTCTTTTAGACGCGCTTCAAATTCTTTTTGTCCTCTTTTTTCACGCTCAAATTGAGGTTCAATTTCAAGCAGCTTCTTATTTTCTTCTTCTTTCAAACGTCTTTCTTCTTCCGCCTGTTTGCGCTCTTCTTCAAGTTTGGCTTTCTCAATTAACTTTTGCTGCAAGAAAGACGAAGACGACGCGCGGCGCGACTGTTCTTGGGCGCGGTATTGCTCCAAAGCCGATTTGAGGGATTGCTGGAAACTTTCTTCTTTTGCAAGCTCTTCGCTTGCAGTTTTTAAATCGGCGTTATTTTGTTTTGTCGGATTTTTTTGCGCTTTAGCGCGAACTTTTTCATAATGTTTTTTTATTTTATTTAAGCGGTCGTTTCCAACGGCTACTTGGATAATCATATCCTCTTCTTCTTCAGACGCTTTTGCCCGCTGTCTTTTTTCATTGGCTTCGTATATCGCTATTTCATTATCTATCACAGCAGCTTTTATCTGATAAATCTTTTCTTGACGCTTAGCGTTGGCTTTTATTATCCTTCTTTCTTCCGCAAGTTCTTTTTCTTTAATTTTAGCCAAATTTTTATTGCGTTTGGCATTGGCTTTTATTATCCGCTCTTCTTCTTTCTCTTCGGCTTTAAGCTGTTTTTGCTGTTCTTTAGCAAGCTGCAATTTTCTTTTAAGTATTTCTTTTTTGCGTTCCTGCCTTCTTCTGTTTGCTTCTATTATTTTTTTCTCTTCTTCGGCAATCGCCATTTTTATGCGTTTTTGTTTTTCTTTATTTTCTTTAAGAATCTTCGCGTCGCGGGCGGCTTCTTCTTTAGCGAGTTTGGCTTTAAATTTATTAAGATAGCTTGTTCCTTTGGCGGCGGCTTGCTCAAGCTGTTCTTTTCTGCTTATTATGTCTGCGGCTTCTTCGTCTATACTAGCGTTTGAATTAGGAGGCGAAGACTTAGCATATGCAATATTTAAGAAGGAAACGTCAACCGAGCATATACAAAAAAACACTAATGTTTGAAGCGCGATTATTCTTTTGATTGTTTTTTTCATTTAAAAGAAAAATTTCTTTCATTGCAGTTAATCTAAAATGAAATTATTTCAGGATTTGTCTCGTTTGAAAATAAGCATTTTTAATTCTTAAAAGGTATATAATCTTCCAGCCCTGGTTCAAATTCGATTTAAATGATGTCAATCTTCCAAAGACTTTCCCATACTGCTGCGAAATCTCCAATTTTTCCTTCTATTTCTTTTCCAAAGATCTTCATTCTATTTATGCCAACTCTTATTTCA
>JAISLV010000009.1 GCA_031277075.1 Endomicrobium sp.
ATTAAAGCAAAAATTATATTTTGCAAAAACACGGACGCCGCGAAAAAAATTATCTCCGCGACGATAAAACTTTTCCTTACAGGCAGCAAAACTTTAAAGCGTTTTCTATTTTTTTCTTCCCGCCGCGCTTTTTGGACAACAAAATCTTTCTTGTTTTTTATAAATTGAACGACGCAAAAAACAAAGAAAAACGCGGCTAAAGCAAAAAACGCGCAAAATAATAAATGGATAATTGCAGTATTCATAATTTTAACAATAACTGCTTTTGCTCCTAGCCAAAGACTTCGTATAATATTTTAAAAAACAGTTCGTCGCTGCCTGCCGTCGTTTCTTTTTTGTCATAACCGAGCGTCTCTATCGGACACGACAGGCTTTTACAAATTTCAAAACTGCAGTTTTAAATTTTCAGCCGCTCCAAAATGCCTTTTTTTCTCCATCCGCATTATGCGTTGAAAATATTCATATCAATTTCAACGCCCGTATTTGCGGCTGTTTTTATAAAGTCGGGGATAAAGCCCGTCGCTTTAAATTCGCCTTTTTGTTTCCCGTTTTCAAAACCCTGCAATTCAAAATCAAAAACTTTTTTAACTTCGTATATTTTATCGTCGTCCGTTTTATTTAGAACCGATATTGACGATATTTTTCTTGAACCGTCGCAATACCTTGTAAGCTGAACTATGACGTTTACCGCAGAAGCTATTTGCGACACTATTGAGCGTTCAGGCAAATCCGCGCCCGACATTAACGTCATTGTCACAAGTCTAGATACCGCGTCTTGCGCCGAGTTTGCGTGAACGGTTGACATACTGCCTTCATGCCCCGTGTTCATCGCCTGAAGCATATCGAGAGCTTCGCCTGAGCGGCACTCGCCGACTATTATTCTGTCAGGTCTCATTCTCAAAGCGTTCGCCACAAGCCTTCTTATGCTTATTTCGCCCGCGCCTTCAGTAGATTTAGGACGGCTTTCTAAACGAACGACGTGTTTTTGCTGAAGCTGAAGTTCAGCGGAATCTTCAATTGTAACAAGCCTTTCGTTCTCGGGTATAAAAGACGAAACCGCGTTTAAAAGAGTGGTTTTGCCCGTGCCAGTTCCGCCTGAAATAATTATGTTCTTCTTTAAAATCACGGCGGTTTTTAAAAACTCCGCCATCTGGGGGCTGGCGCTTCCTGCGGAAATCAGCTGCCGCGCCGACAGTTTGTTTTTCAAAAATTTTCTTATCGTAAGAACCGCGCCGTTTAACGCGATAGGTCTTATTACGGCGTTTACTCTTGAGCCGTCTTTAAGCCTTGCGTCGACTATAGGCGAGGCTTCGTCAATATGGCGCCCTATTTGAGAAACTATTCTGTCTATAACCGTTTTTAAACGTTTTTCATCGGGAAACGACGCGCCTGTAAGCGAGAGTTTTCCTTCTTTTTCAATATAAATCATATCGGGACCGTTAATCATAATTTCCGTTACGGCGGCGTCAGACAAAAAATCTTCCAAAACGCCAAGCCCCGCCACGTCGTCGCAAAGCTCTTTATATAAACGCTCGGCGATATTTTGAGGAAGTTTTAAATCAAGTTTTTTAAGTATTTCTTCTATTTTTATTTTCGCCGTTTTTTTCAATTTTTCAGCGTCGGTTTCATCGGCGTAATCTTTCATTTTCTCAACAAGCTCGCCGTGTATTTGAGCGCTTAACTGCCTGTAGACGTCTTCTTTTTGAAAATACTCCTGCCTTTGGATTGCGGCAGGCGCGGCGCGATCTCCGTCTATAATTTCCGTCAGAGCTTTTACAAAAGAATTATTTTTGTCTCTGTAAGAATATTTCGGCGACAAAATTTGTTCCTGCGCAAACGCCGAAAAATCAGCCGTTTTAACGTCTTTAAACAGCTCGTAATTTTTTAAAATTTGACCCGTGTGAAAATCGTATCCGAGTTCAAGTTTTAAAGGAGTTATATTTAACATTCCCGTTTTAGAAGAAAATAAATCCGAAAGCGCAATCGCGTTTTTAACGGAAATAGCGTCGGATAGAAAAGGCAGGACAATATTGGCTGAGTTTTTAGCGAGAGCAAAAACAGCGTCTGAAAGTTCGTCGGGCAGAATTACAAAAACGCGCTTATAACAGCTTGAAAGAGCCTGAACAAGATATAAAACGCCGTCTAAGTCAAGCTCTGAAATTTTTTTATTTTTTAATCCCAAAACCAAACTGACGCCGCTAGGCGAAAGAAAACTTTTAAGCATTGTAGGATTAACGCCTGAAAGCATATACAAAACGTCTTCGGCGTATTTTACGCCGTTTTTATAAATAGACCAAAAAGACTCCGAGCCTGCGACGGAAAAATCCGCAATAATATTTTCTTCGCTTTTTAAAGAACACACCGCGGACATCCCGTTTGCAATTAAAGCTCTTTGCAATGCCGCGCAAGACGGCGCGATTAAAAACATTATAACAATCCTTTAGACGCCTAACCTTATAAATTACAAGACGGCGACGCCTATTTCCGTTCGTTTTTCGTCATATCCAAACGTCTCTATCTGATACGGCGGCGGCTTGAATTTTAGATTGCGTATTTTATGCGCCGCCTAAGCGTCGCGCCGTTATTTGCCGTTAGCGTATTTATTTATCATTTCAAGCGCTTCAAGCTGAGCGCGGCTTAAATCTTTTGACTGCCTTTCGCTTCTTAAAGGCTCGCTTACGGAAATATCTTTTACGATATCTGAAATTTTTAAGGGCTTTGCTTCGTATTTATTATCGTCGCCCGACGGACGTATGATAAATTTAAGTTTGCTTTTATCGGCGGCTAAAATTATAGTTTGAGCTTCCTCAACAGTTACAGCCAAAGTGATAATGTTAGAAGCATCCTGCTGGCTGTCGTCGTTTTTTTTCTTCGGCGCGCCTATATAGTTTGAACCCGACGCAAGAACTAAAATATTTTGAGCTATAACATATACGCTTTCATGATACTGCTTATTTTTATCGGCGTATCTTATTATGCATAAAACGTCAATTTTAGTCCCGGGAGTAATTACCGTCGCGCTTACATTGTCAAAATTTACCGCGATAGCTTTTAAGCCTTCAGGTATAATATTTGTTATTCCCGTCTCTTCGCTTGGGCGGGAAACTTTCGTAGAAAGAATTTGTTCGCCCTCTTCAATCGCGTTTAAAGCCGTATAAACGCTTTCGCCGTCTTTTGTAATTAAGGCGGATATTTTTGAAAAAGCTTTAGGCTGAACGTATTCTTTAGGAATAAGTTTTTCCGCAAGCATTTCTTTTTTGACTATAATGCCCGGCGTTATGCGCTGCTTTGCCACGACTACGGAAACAGGCTCCGCCATTTTTTTGTATTTGCTTTCAATATCGGCAAGATAAGCGTAAGCAAAAAACGCCGCCGCTAAAGCAAATATTAAAGACAATAAAATTGTTTTTTTCATAATACTAGTTTTTTGTTGTTGACTTATCCGCTGTTTCTATTGTTTTAGTAGCGCTTTCAAATTTTTCTTTTACTTTACCGCCCATTATTTTATAAGCTCCAAAAATAACGCCGACGACAACCGCGACAATCAAAATATATTCAACCATACCCTGCCCTTTGTGTCTTCTCATCCAGCTAAAATCAAACATTGAACGCCTCCCTTTATTTGTCTTATTATACGTATTTTGGCATAGCAAACCATTACGTTTAAAAAATAGGCTCTCCGTTCTTTTGAGAGCGGCGTTTTACTCGGACTGTTTGTTCTTTAGCGAAAGCAAAAGTCTTTTTGCGCCTATCTTTCAATTTTTATAATTTTAAATTTCATTTTTCCTGCAGGAAGCTGAACGTCTACCGTTTCGCCCTCAGAGTGTCCAAGCAAACCTTCCACCAAAGGCGACTGAACAGAAATTCTGTTGATTGAAGGGTCGGCTTCTTCAAGGTCTACTATTTCATACTTGTATTCGTCGCCGTCTTCGTCTTGCAAAGTTACCGTAACGCCGATAAAAACTTTATCCGAAGCTATATTTAAATCTTCAATAATTTTTGCGCTGTTAATTTTTGTGTCTAATTCTACAATTCTCCTCATAATATTAGTAAGCGTTTCTTTGGCGGCGTGGTATTCGGCGTTTTCTCTTAAATCGCCGTGTTCGCGCGCTCTTGCGATTTCTTCTTGAACTTGCGGTTTTCTTTTCTGAAGTTCCTCAAGCTCTTTTATAAGTTTTTCTTTGCCAGCTTTTGTTAAATAAATTACAGCCATTGCCGTTTCTCCAAAATAAAAAATATTAATGCCAAACGTCTAAACAAAATATATCGTTCAAATGTTTAACTGTCTAACCGTTTAACTTCTGTTTTTATCATTTCCACAAGTTTTTTTACCCAGTCTTTAGGGTCTAAACGACCTATTATTTTACCGTTTTTAAACAACGCTCCCGTATTTTTTCCGCCCGCTATTCCAAAATCCGCGTCTTTTGCTTCGCCCGGTCCGTTCACAACGCAGCCCATAAGCGCGATTTTTAACGGCGTTTTAAGTTTTTTTAAAGATTTCATTTTTGAAACTTCATTTTCAAGCTGCGAAACTATTTTTATTAAGTCAACTTCCGTCCTTGAACACGTGGGACACGATATAATTTCTACCCCCGCGCTGCGCAGTTCCAACGATTGCAAAAGCAAATAGGCGGCTTTAACTTCTTCAACGGGGTTTGCGGTGAGAGAAATTCTTATAGTGTCGCCAAGCCCCTCGTAAAGCATTATTCCTAAACCCGCGCTTGACTTTATAGTCCCCGAAAAAATTGAACCAGACTCGGTAATTCCCAAATGTAAAGGATAATTTCTTTTACCCGCAAAAATTTTATACGCTTCAACAGTGGCGGCAATATTTGACGCCTTTAAAGAAACGGCTATGTCGTAAAATTTGAGAGATTCTAAAATTTCAATATGCTCCATAGCGGCTTTTACAAGCCCTTGCGCTCGGGCAGAATTGCCGTCTGATCCGCTTAAACCGCGAACCGATTGCAAAGAACCCGCGTTGACGCCTATTCTTATGGGAATATTTGCGGCTTTGGCTTCTTTTACAACGGCTTCAACTCTGTCTTTGCCGCCTATATTTCCCGGATTTATTCTTAGTTTGTCAACGCCTTGCCTAATAGCTTCAAGCGCAATGCGGTAATCAAAATGAATGTCTGCGACAAGCGGAATTTTTATATTCTTTTTAATCGCGCAAACATTTTGCGCGGCTTCCATATCAGGCAAAGAAACGCGGACAATTTCGCAGCCCGCCTCTTCAAGCTCTTTAATTTGTTTAACCGTAGCTTTCCAATCGCGCGTGTCGGTATTAGTCATAGACTGCGCCGATACTGGAGACCCGCCGCCTATGACAACCCCTCCGACATTTATTTTTCTAGTCTCGTTTCTTGTGTAAAATTTCATAATTTTATGGACGTCTCTAAAAACCTATAATGTTTGTAATTGCCGCAAATTTTGCGGCAGGTCAAAGAAGAAAATGCAAGCCGTATCCTAAGAGAAAGGACGGGCATTAGGATTTTTAGCGATACCCATATATAAGAACGCCCGCCGCTATTTCCCAAAAAGTTTGCCCGCGCCAAGACGCAAAAGGTCGCTGTATGTGGCAAAAATAAAAATTCCGCATATTAACACAAGCCCGATGGTATTGTAAATTTGAATTGCTTTTAAACCTACGGCTTTCCTTTTTATTCCCTCAACAATAAATAAAACTATCATTCCGCCGTCGACAAAAGGGATCGGGAATAAATTAAATAACCCTAAAGCCACAGAAATTATAGCTATAAGCCTTAGATAATCTTCAAGCCCGTTTTTTACCGCCTTGCCCAACCCATCCATATTGCCTATGGGCCCTCCGCCGCCCGGTTTTAAATGGGGTAAA
>JAISLV010000161.1 GCA_031277075.1 Endomicrobium sp.
AAAACTGACGCGAACGCGTCACCCAAAACTGACGCGAACGCGTCACCCTGAACTTGTTTCAGGGTCTCTTTCAGGGTCTCTTTCAGGGTCTGTTTCAGGGTCTCTTTCAGTATCTGCCGTTTGCCGTTGCTGTTAACACTTAACAGCAGATTCTGAAACAAGTTCAGAATGACGGACAACAGCGAGCAAGGCAAAGGCTACAGAAACAGCGAAAAAAGCAAACGACAAACCCCGTCAGCTCCGCTGACACCCAATAGGGACTTTCAAAGTCTTTTGCGTTTAATTTTTGCAGACTGCAAACGAATTAAGGGAGCTAAAATATGCGCCATACAATTTCAGTTTTAGTTGAAAACAAGTTCGGAGTTTTGGCAAGAATTTCCACTCTTTTTGCCGCGCGCGGATTTAACATAGACTCGCTTGCCGTAGGCGAAACCGACGATCCAGCGCTTTCTAGAATGACTATAGTGGTAAAAGGCGACGATTCCGTTTTAGAGCAGGTTACAAAACAGCTCAATAAACTTGTAGACGTTATAAAAGTCAACGATTTTAACGATGTAAAATACGTTGAACGCGGGCTTGCTTTAATCAAAATAAACGTCAACAAATCTAACCGCGCCGAAATTATGCAGACGGTTTCAATTTTCCGCACAAGGATAATAGACGTTTCGCAGGATTCTATGACCATTGAAATTACGGGCGACGAAGAAAAAATAGAAGCCTTTATAGAAATGGTAAAACCTTACGGCATAAAAGAAGTTTGCAGAACGGGCATTGTGGCTTTAGCCAGAGGCTGAAAAGAACTTTCGTCCCACAGAGAATTTATTTCACAAGCGGCTATTTCTCAAACTCAAGCTCTAATTGGGCGTCTCTAAAAAACTGATAAATTACCTTCATTTATAAAGGGACGCCGTTGAAAACAGCGGCGTATCGGAGTTAAGAAGCAAAAATAAAAGCGGCAGAGTTTTCCAAATGCCTTGCTTTCTTTTTAGAGGAGAAACAATGAAAAAAATCATTGTATATGCGCTATCTTTAACGTTTTTGTGTTTGTCCGTTTGTTTAAACGTTTTTGCTCAGGAACAACCCCTTGCGCAAAACGACGAGCAAAATCCGGAACAAAACGTCGAACAAAATCTGCAGACCGAAGAAGAGAAAAAAGCGGCGGAGGAAGCGGCTGCTGCGGAAAAAGAAGCTAAAATGCGCGAGTACGGCGAAAAAAAAGCCGATTTAGAGCTTCAGCTTGCTACGCTTTCTAAAGATAAAAAAATAGCTTCGCAAGACAAAAATAAAGAGCTTGAAAGCAAGAGAACCGCAGAGATAAGACAAACGCGAAAACAGATTAAAGATTTAAACAAAGAGTACGGCATAGACGACGGCGAAGAGGACGTTTCGGCAAAAGAACCGGAGCGGGAAAAGAAAAAAAGCGAACCCAAACTTGACATGAACGTGCTTAACAATGAGCTTGCAAGAGAAATCGCCAAAATGGAAGGGCGCGAGTATAAGGAAGAAAAGCCCGCCCCAGTTAAAAAATCGGCAAAAAAGAGCAAGAAAAAATAATTTAGAATACGGGAAGTTTGGCGGATAGAAAGTAAAGCGTCGAAATTTTTACTTTTCTATCCGCTATATCTCAGATTTCTATTTAAGGAGCAGTTAAAATGGAAAAAGAAGCTAAAATGTATTATGAAAACGACGCAGACTTAACTTTATTGCAGGACAAAACGATAGCGATTATCGGCTACGGCAGTCAAGGTCATGCTCATGCGCTTAACCTTAGAGATTCTGGCGTTAAAGTTATAGTCGCTCAAAGGGAAGGCGGAGCCAATTATAAAAAAGCCGTTGAAGACGGCTGGAAGCCTGTAAGCGCCGCGCAAGCCGCAAAAGAAGCCGATTGGGTTCACATTCTTTTACCCGACGAAGTTCAAAAAAAAGTTTGGGACGAAGACATATCCCCCAACATTAAAAAAGGCGCGGTTTTGAGTTTTTCGCACGGGTTTAATATTCGCTATAAAAGAATAGTTCCTTCTGCGGATTTAGACGTAATAATGATAGCTCCAAAGGGACCGGGACATCTTGTTAGAAGACAATACGTTGAGGGAAAAGGCGTGCCTGATTTAATAGCGGTTGAACAAAACGCAAGCGGAAAAGCAAAAGAGCTTGCTTTAGCATATTCAAAAGGCATAGGCGGAACGAGAGGCGGCGTTTTAGAAACCACTTTCACCGAAGAAACCGAAACCGATTTGTTCGGCGAGCAGGCGGTTCTCTGCGGCGGTTTGGTAGAGCTTATTAATTCTGGTTTTGAAACTTTGGTCGCAGCAGGCTATCAGCCTGAAATAGCGTATTTTGAGTGCTGCCACGAAGTAAAACTCATAGTAGATTTGATTTTTGAAGGCGGTATAGGCGCTATGAACTATTCAATTTCCGATACAGCCGAATACGGCGAATATGTTACGGGAAAAAGAATAGTCACAGACGAAACCAGAGCTGAAATGAAAAAGGTTTTATCAGACATTCAAAGCGGAAAATTTGCAGACAACTGGATAAAAGAAAACGAAACAGGCAGACCGAACTTCAAAAAATACAGAGAAGGCATTTCAAACAGACTTATAGAAAAAGTAGGCGCAAGACTGCGTTCAAAAATGTCGTGGATAAAAAAGTAGACAAGAGCAAAAAACTCTTTAAATGTTAGCTAAGGGTTTTCTCTAAAAACCCATATTTTTTAAGGGATAGACGAACCCTGTTCGCGCCGTTGCAAAAGGGCAGCCGCGCAGACATCGTCTGCGCGGACGGGGGGGGCGCGGATGGCGACGTCGGACGACAATGGCGACGGCGTATTACAATGGGTGTCTCTAAAAATCTATAATGTTCGTAATTGCCGCAAATTTTGCGGCAGTTCAAAGAAAAAAATGCAAGCCGCGTCCTAAGAGCAAGGACGGACAAATTTTCTGATGTCAAAATGCCGCAGAGACAATGTCTCAAGGCGCAAGACAAAGACGGGCGTTAGGGTTTTTAGAGACGCGCAATGGCAATGACGAATGACGATGACGGGCGGCTGGCAAAGAGACAATGTCGCAAGCAGCTATATCTCAAAGGCGAAGACGCGGGCGGACTTTAGGGTTTTTCAAGGAAGCGAAAGTTGCCGTTGACAAAACGCATTTACTTCATTATAATAATTTTTATTATGAAATCTAAAAACTTTATTTCTCTATTTGCCGCGTCGTTTTTATTGTCGGCATGCGCGGCGTGTTCTAGTATCAATTCAAATTCAAATTCTAAAATTTTGGAATACCCGCAGGAAAGCCAAACTATTACGGATATAGCCTACCGTATTTTAAACCGCGTCGAGCCGCAAGCTCCCGAGCCTACAAAATATATAAGAGGAATTCATCTTACAGCTTTTATAAGCGCCGTCAACAAACACAGAAACGCCGTAATGGAATTGTTCGACGCCACCGAATTAAACGCCGCTGTAATAGACGTAAAAGAGCTTGAAGGACAGGTCTACATAGACGGCGTGAAAACCGCCGTTGCAAACGGCGCGTCTTTTTCAAAAGCCTTGCCGAACTTAGACCAATATCTTGCAAAACTCAAAGAAAAAGAAGTCTATTCCATCGCAAGAATAGTGGTTTTTAGAGACAATTTAATGCCGCGTAAAAAAACTAAATGGGCGGTAAAAAAAGCTGACGGCTCGCTTTGGACTGACAGAAAAGGAATAACGTGGCTTGACCCTTATAATGAAGAGGTTTGGGATTACTCCATAGAAATAGCCGAAAGAGCCGTAGATTTGGGTTTTGACGAAATACAGTTTGACTATATACGTTTCCCTTCAGACGGCGATATATCTAAATGCCGCTATTTAAACAAAGATCACAATAAAGATACGGCGGCAAAAGCTCTTATCGGGTTTCTTAAAAAAGCCAACGACAAACTGAAAGCTAAAAACGCCAAAATTTCAATAGACGTATTCGGTCTTACTACTACTGCCGACGACGATATGGGCATAGGGCAAAAAATAGTGGAAATGTCGGAATACGTAGATTACGTAAGCCCTATGGTTTATCCGTCGCATTACAATAAAGGCGCATATGCTATAGCTGACCCTAATAAAGCTCCTTATAAAACCGTTTATAAAGCTATGGAAGGCGCGATAAAAAGGCTTCCTGCGGAAAAAATGCGCCCGTGGCTGCAAGATTTCACTATGGGATATAAATACGGAAAAGAAGAGGTGCGCGCGCAAATTCAGGCTTGCTATGATAACGGAGTAGGCGCATGGCTTTTATGGAACGCTCGATGCGTCTACACAAGAGACGCTTTAAAGGATAACGACGCCGAAATGTCTTTTGAGCAAAGCGACCCGCCTACTGCGGAAATGTTAAAGACCGCCGAAAATAAACAAAAAGAGGCGGATAAAAAAGAAAATGATGAACTCGGAAACTAAACTTTTTGCGGTAATAGGGTTTCCCGTCAAACACTCTTTTTCGCCGATAATGCATAATTTCTGGTTTAAAGAAGAGAAATTAAACTGCAAATACGCGGCTTTTGAAGTAGAGCCGAAAAAATTAAAAAGAGCTTTCGACGCGTTTAAAACTTTAGGATTTTGCGGAATAAACGTAACTTTGCCGCACAAAAACGCCGTCATAAAGTTTATAGACGTAAAAGACGCTTCTTTGAAAGCAGTCGGAAGCGCGAATACGGTTTTATTTAAAAACGGGAAAACTTACGGATACAATACGGACTGCGAGGGGTTTAGCGGCGATTTAAAAGAAAAAAAAATAGACGTAAAAAACAAAACGGTTTTTCTCTACGGCGCGGGCGGCGCGGCAAAAGCCGCGGTATATGCGTTAAAAAAAGACGGCGCTAAAAAAATATACGCCGCAAATAGAACGTTTAAAAAAGCGCTTGCGCTTGCAAAAGATTTCGGATTGACCGCAGTGAAAGGGGAACGCTCCAAAGACGCGCTCGCCGCCGCAGACATCATGATAAACGCCTCTTCCTGCGGAATGAACAAAGACGACGTTTTTCCTTTTTTAACGGGACAAATAAACAAGAAAACCGTAGTCTACGATTTAATTTATAATAAAAACACTCCGTTTAAAACTTTCGCAAAAAAATTTAATTTACAATATTTTTCAGCCGAAGGCATGCTTGTCCGTCAGGGAGCCGCGGCTTTTAAAAAATGGACGGGCATTTATCCCGACGTAAAAAAAGCCGACGATATTTTGAAAGCGTTTGCAAAGAAAAAATAAGCGTCGTTTTGGCGGTCGGCTAATTGCAAATTTGCGTTTGAGAGGTATATTTATGTTAATTTGGATTGTAAGAATTCTTGTAGTTTT
>JAISLV010000089.1 GCA_031277075.1 Endomicrobium sp.
CTTGAGCCGTTTCTCTTATGAAAAGCTGGTAGAGATCGTCGAATATCTCGTCTGCGTTTAAAGCCGCGTCGCGCGCGGCTTGAGAAAGATTTTCGTCAAGCGCAACTTGTATTCCATGATTTTCGTCCATTACAAAATCCGCCTTCGCGCTGTCCCATTGGTATTTTATCGCTCCGCTGTCTGTATAAATTTCTCCGCTTAAAGAAAGAATAAATTTATTTATATCGCCAAACCTAAGCGCGAGACTTTCTTTAGTATTTGCGGTAATTATATTGATAGGCGTTAAACCGTATAAAGCCTGCCGGCTGAAAATTTCGCGCATTTGCGCCGAAAATCTTTCTTTCCTATCCGCGATATTGTTGTCCATATCGGCAAAATTTAGAGTTTCGGCAAGTTTTGCCATTCTTTTTAAATAGCTGTCCGAAGCGGAAAATTTTCCGTTGACGTCAATATGAAACAAAAGTTCTCTGCCGTGAGAATCTATAAAGAAAATCCCTTCGTTTTTAAGACGCGCGCCGAGCTTATGCTTTAAAACGTATATCATTCCCGCGCGTTTTATAGGATTGTCTAACGCGTCTATGTCTGCAAGAAAATCTCTAAGCCGCTCAAGAGCGGAGCCGTCGGCGTTTATGTTTTGCCAGTTAAGTTTTTCCTGCAAAAACTTTAGGGTTTTGTATTTTATCTCTATTTTTTGTTTTATGCCGCTAAAAATTAAATCAAAAAACTCTTCTTTCCCGCCGCTTAGGGCTGCGGACGTTTCGTAAATAAAAGGGACGCCCGAAAAATTTGCTTCCGAAAAAAAATCGCCGCCTAATTCGGAACTTGCTATTGATACGTTTTCGTTTGCCAAAAGACCGTCTTGCAAAAGAAACGGACTTTGCGCGGCAAACCAGCGCGCAAGAATTTCTTCTTGACGCTCGCCCGTTAATCCTTCGGGCGGAGCATAATAACATTTTACCGATTTAAATCCGTCCGTTTCGTCTTGCATAAAAAACAAACGGAACCCTTTCGGAGACGAAATATGAGCGTAAGATTGCGCAGGACGCAGTTTTTGAGATATTTTTTCGCCCGCTAAATCTTTTAAATCTATCGGAATAAAAGAAAAAGAGTTTGCCCCGTCGCGCGATATTTCAGAAATTATTTCTACGGCGTCAGAATGTGCGCTTGAAGCAAAAAACAAAACCGTTGAATTCTCAAAAAAACCCGTTTTATCAAAATTTTTCCTCATTGCGGCAAATAAAGCGTTTCCCGCTCCCGCGTTTATATTAGCCCATATTGTTTTGGATAATTTATCGGCTATCGCCCGTATACGCATAATGTTTTGGCTGTTGCCGTCCCTTCTTGTTTCGCTTTGAATTTCTAAAGCGTCCGCGATTTTTATAAGCTCAACTCCGTGCTTGGCAAGGAGTTTTTCGTCGGATACGCTGCAAAAATTAGGTCCTCTGTATCCGCCCAGCGCGCCGTTAAAAATATCCCTTGCTTTCAAATTTCTAACCCCGACGTTTTTATCAAAATCTATCCGCTTCCAAGTTATTACCTTGTTAAACATTTGGTTAAAAAAATGTCCTGTAACTCTTTGGATAAAATAGACCGTAGACTCAGACCAGCTCATAGTATTTTCGTCGTCAAGAACGGCGTTTGTGATGAGGAACTTGTCGGCGGTTGAATTTAAAAACAGCGCCCGCGAAACGCTCGGATTTGCAAGCGCGACTCCAAGACTTGTCGTCCAGCTGCAAAGACCCGCAAAAATCGTTTTGGCGTTCTCAATGGGCGCGGCGACTTTTGATTTATGGGTTATCGCGTCAAAAACTTCAGATATGTTTTGGACGTCCCAAAAAGCTCTATGTCCCCTTGGAGTATGCGAAAAAAAGCTCTGCCCCAAATATTCCACGCCGCCTTTAGTAGTCACTTTCATTATGTTTCCAAAAGGGACGTCCGTAACCGAGACGGAATCTATGCCGAGCAAATCTGCAAAATCTTTCATAGCGGCGTATATTCCGTCGGGATTCATAAAGCCTCTGCCGTAACCGTAATTTTGGACGACAAGAATTTCAAATATAAGATTTTTTACGCTGTTGCCCGCTTTTTTTATATTCGTTTCGTCTATTAAACGGCAATAATACATAAGTTTTTCTATAAAAACTTCAAATTCTTCAGACGCGTTTTTTTGTTTTGCGGCTTGGCGCAAATTGTTTTCGTATATAAATTTTCCGACGGCTTTTGCAAGCGAAGATTCTTCCGTTTGAGATTCTTCCGCCGCAAACCTCAAGTTCATCAGTCCTTTTACGACGTCTTTTAATACAAACGGGCTGTTTGCGTCAAAAGCGACTTTAGTCATATATCCCGTCAAATCGCCTTGAGCGACGGAATAAACGCCGTTATGGTCGGCATTGTATCCTCTTAGACGACCCGAACTTCCGCCGTCGTCGTAAGCTCCCGTAACGCTTAAAATTCTTCCGGGTTTTATGCCGTCGGGCGTGGTTAAAATTTCTTCCGCAGTTCCTCCGCCTGAAATTTTTACGGAATCGTATTGCAAAAGCCAGTTTTTGTTTTTCTTTTCTCCCTGCCCTAAGTTTGAAAGAACTGTGTGGACGTCGTTTAGCGCGGAAATTATATCGTTTCTTTTAGAGGTAAAATTTTTACGCTCAAGCGCGGAAAGAAGTTTCTCTGAAACCGCATCGGACGTTTTCTTGCCGAATACTCCGCTGTTTTCAACAAAATTATAAATAAAGTTTATAACGGCGTCCGCTTCCTTGCTTGCGTTTTTCCCAAAGAGTTCGTTTTCCGCGCAATCAAGCAAAATGTTTGAAGAAAAAACCGTTTCTTCATCGTCTATCTTTGCAAACCTTGCAAAAATTTCTGATTTCGCTTTGGCGCCCGCATCGCCGCTTAAAACGTCTGAGGCAGCCGCGATATAAGCGAATTTATCTTTAGTTTCCGCAGATTTAAGAGCGTTAAAATATCCGTCTATATCGCTAAGCAGCAGATTTTTTGCGCGCTGCCTTTTAAAATCTATCAAAACGCTTGCCGCCTGAAGGATAAACGACAATGCGCCGGTGTTTGACGCTTCAAGATTAAGCGAAACAAAAGAGGAATCTTCGGAAGGAAATTCGCCGTTTTTTTCGCTTTCAATAATATTATTAAGCGCGGTTTCCGCCTCTTTTGAATAAAAATCTTTCAGTCTAAGCATCGCCTGCTGCCTAAGCCAAAAAGCGCCCTCTTTATTTGAAAAATCTTTGACGGCAACGCCTTGAGCGGCTTTTATAAAAAAATCGGAAGCGGCTTTATAAGCTCCGCTTTCTTTTCCCCCCTCGCCAAAATTAGACGAGTCTGCAACGGCTTTCACTAAAGCGTTTTGAAAAAGCGTAATTTTGCGCGTATAAGATATCGCTTCAAAAAGTTCTTTTTTACTTTCCTCAACGGCAAAATCTTCGCTTGACGCGTCTCCCAAAAGGCTAAGATATTTTTTTTCTTTGCCTTTTATGGTATTTCCTTCGCGCAGACGTTCAAACATATCTTGCGAAAAACTGACAAAATATTGCGTAAAAGAGCCGCCTCCGTAACGCGCAAGAAAAATTACCGCAGAAACGCTCCTTATAAGCGCGTCTTCGGCTTCTTCCTCGCTAAACCCCGCGCCTCCCGCGTCAAAATAAGCCCGTATTTCTTCCGCCTGAAACTGCAAAGCCTCTATAGCCCTTCTTTTAAGTCTTTCGTTTTTGCCTTCAAATATTTTTTTAAAATACCCGCTTGCCGCGTCGTTAAGAGCCGCGTCGCGGACGTCTATGTCGCGCGCGTTTAACGAAGACGAAACGTATTTGAGAACGGCAATATTTTGCGCGTCTTTTTCAAAATATTGGGAAAGAGCGCCGTCAAAACGTTTTTTTATCATTTCGTAAGAATAAAATTTTTCTTCGCCGAATAATCCGCGCCGCTGCGGATTTACAGCCACATTGTTTTCTTCAAGCAGTTTATGCAGTTTTACTCCCCTTGAATAAAGTTTCGGCGAATAAATTCCAAAACTTTTTTGCAAAACGCCCGATGAAAAATTAAAAAACGTTTCCGACGCCCGCTTTATGTCGCCTTCAAAAACCGTTCTTTCATAGTCTGATAAGGCGTCTTTGGGCAAAGAATATATCTTTTTTACGTTTTCGTAAAACTCGTCAAAAATCTTTAAAATTTCAGGAGCGGCAAGAATAAAATCTCCTCCGTTTTGAGACGCCGCTAAAAATTCAAAGAACCCGATGAAATCGTCCGCTTCATTTTCTACGGCTTTAAGCGCCTTTGCGGCTTCAAGAATATCCTGAGGCAAAACGCTTTTTTCAAAAGAAGTCTTAACGGGGCTTTTGCGGTTTGACACTTCAAAAATATCTGATTTGCCGTATCCGCCGCTTGTCTCAACGGCAATTTCAACGCGATACAAGCCGTCGGCTTTTTCAGAAATCTTAGATTTTACAGATTTTAGTTTTGCGGCGCCGCTCAGGCGTTTATTAAGTTCTTCCTCAACTCCGCCGCAATAAAGTTCCAGCGCCTCTGGGGTTTTTTCAAGGTATTTTATCAGCTCGTAATCGCCAAACATAACAGAGCCGAGCCTTTGAATGTTTAAAGCGTTATTTTCTACAATAAAACCTGAAAGGTCTATAACTTTTTGAAGCGCCGAAGAAAATATTTTTCCCTGCGACAATATTGAATTTTCATATAAACTTCCCGCATTGTTTTCCGCTCCAAACGTAGTTTCAGGCGTAATAACGATATAGGAAACGCCTTTTTCGTTCAATATGTCGCAAAGACCTCGGCTATGGTATCCGCCGGTAACAAGTATTTTTATTTCTGCGGCTTTTGAAAGCATTTCTTTGAAATCGTTCTTTGCGGTATTTCTTGCGGAAGGATTGTTCTGCGCGCGCGCAACGCCCGCTTTCTCTATAAAAATATCGTTTCTTTTTTCGTTAATTTCGTAGAATTCTTTTGCCGTATTGTAATAGCTCAATACGCTTTCCATTAAATCCGCTTTTAAAAAGTTTCCAAACGCATACCTTAAATCTTCGTCTTTTTCAGACAATGCGGCGTATTCGTAAGGAAGAATATTTTGTTTTATCAATTTTTCGGCGTAAGAAAGCGTCCGCAATAAAGACGCGCCGCGCTTTTGCGCGGTATTGTCTGCAAAAGACGCTAAAATTTCCCAAAACAGAAAATCTTCTTCCTCAACAAGCAAAACGGGATTAAGGCTGTCTTTTAATTTTCTATATTTGAAAAAGACGTCAAGGGAAGGCGTTCTAAACTGAAAAGACGCATAGAGTTTTCCCAACTCTTCAATTTTATCGTTTGAGTTTTCAATTTTTACATAATCTTTATAGGGAAGCCTGTTTTTGAGGAAAGAGTAAAATTTTGAGAGGTCTTCGTTCGTTTTCTTTACGTTGATTTTCTTTTCAAGAGCGGCAGCCGTTTCGCAGGCGAAAAAGGACGGATATTTGCGTTTATATTCGGGCAGATTTTGTTCCGCCGCGTATTTTATGAGAGCGCGGGCGAAAACTGCGCGCGGAATTTTAGCGTTTTCATATCTGCTTTTTAGCTTTATGAGTTTTGCGCATTGAGCAGGAAGCAGTTTTAATATTTCTTCAGCGGTTTTGGCGCTGTAAGCGTTAAAAACGGCGGCGTTTTCAGCTCTTGTCTCAATTAAAAAAGAAAGCCTTTTTATATTGTCTTTGTGTATTGTTTCGTCTTCAAGCCCTCTAAGAACGACGCTTGGATTATTTAAAGCAAAATGCTGCGTTCCCGTAATGGAATTATTTTTTAAAAGCGTATCCGTAAAATTTTTATACGAACTCAGACTTTTAAGTTTTTTATAAGATTCAAGTCCGACATCCGAATATGCGCCTTCAACGTAAAATTCTTTGCTTTTATCTGAAGAATCGTCAATTAATTTCAGCAAATCGCTTATTATCGTCTGCGTATTATAATCTTCATGAAAATCCTGAATATTTATAACGAGCAAATCGGAAGAATAGTCCGCATAAGAAGTTGTTTTTGCGCGCGGCAATTTGGAAGTTAAAGACGCGTTAAACGGATAGCCGCCAAAAGGTATGGAATATGAAGTATTTGGCGCAATGCTTAAAAGCAAAGCTAAGCCGCATAATACCGAAAGAGATTTCTTTATTAGTATTTTCATATTAAAATATTATAATCTAAAGAAAGAATAAGCTCAAGTAGTTTATTGGTTTCTATAAAACGCGAAAAGCCTAAAGCGGTATTTTTTAATCGTGCCTTAAGGCTTCTATAGGGTTTAAAAGCGAGGCTTTTCTTGCCGGCCACACGCCAAAAAGCAAACCTGTTATTGCGGAAAAACCGAAGGCGAGAAACACTGAAGACAATGTTACGGAAGTTGTCCATCCTGCTATTTTGCTGATTATTATAGAAATGAGCGAACCGCAAATAATGCCTATTATTCCGCCCGCGCAGCAGACAAAGATTGATTCTATTATAAATTGAAATAAAATATCGGCGTTGTTTGCGCCTATAGCTTTTCTCAAACCTATTTCTTTTGTTCTTTCTGAAACGGACACAAACATTATATTCATAATTCCTATGCCGCCCACAAGCAAACTAATAAAAGCTATAGAGCCTAAAAGCAGCGAAAAAGCTTTTGCCATCTGCGACATCGTCTCTTGAATTTCAGCCATATTGCGCACGCGCACGGCGTCCGTATTTTTGGCGGGCATTCTGTGAGTAAATAAAAGCCTCTGCGTTATTTTGTCTGCCGCTTCAGACATATCGGCGTCTTCTTTAATTTGAACGTCCATACTGTTTATGTATTTAGTCCCTATGACTCTATACATAGCCGTGTTTAGAGGCATAATTATTTTATCGTCTTCGTCGCGCCAGCCGCTAGAGCCTTTTTCGGGCAAAACGCCTATAACTTGAAAATCTATCCTGTTTATTTTTACAAACTCGCCTATAGGATTAAAATTCGCGTCGTCCCAAAGCTGTTTTACGACCGTTTTTCCAAGCAAAACGACTCTTTGTCTTTGTATATTTTCTTCTTCCGTAAAAAATCTTCCGCTTGCGGCTTGAGAAGTTCTAAGTTCGGCATAATCTAGCGAAACCCCGTCTAAACGCGTATTGTAATTTTTGCCGTTAGCCACAATTTGCGCTCTGCCGCTTGCATACCCTGAAATTTTTGAAATTTCGCGGACATTTTTCTTTAAATCCGCTATGTCTTCGGGTATCAAACGCAACCGCGCCCCGCTTTCTGAAGATATTCCGCCTCTTTGCGAAGCTCCGGGACTTATCGTTAAAAGATTAGACCCAAGCCCCGCTACTTGGTCTTCAATCGCTTTTTGCGCGCCGGTTCCTACGGCAAGCATAGATATTAAACTTGCCACGCCTATCATAACGCCAAGTATAGATAAAGCCGAACGCATTTTGTTGCCGATTAACGAACGCTGCGCCTGAAGAAAATAATCTTTAAATCTTGATAGAGAAAACGCTTTATGCTTGAAGTTCTCATCGGTATTTTGCTTTTTAATGTTTTGCGCAGGAGCGGTTTTTACGTCTGAAATAATTACGCCGTCTTGCATCTGCACGGTTCTTGTGGCGTAAGCCGTAAGCTCGGGCTCGTGCGTAACCATAACTATAGTAATGCCCGAAGCGTTTAAATTTTTGAGTATGTCTATAATTTCTTTTGTTGATTTTGTGTCCAAATTTCCGGTGGGTTCATCGGCAAAAATTATAAGCGGTTTATTTATTAGAGAACGCGCTATAGCGACTCTTTGCTGCTGCCCGCCCGACATTTCGCTTGGGCGATGCGTCATTCTTTCTGAAAGTCCTACAAGTTTCAAAAGTTTTGCGGGGTCTTCGCTGGCGTTTTCTTTTTTTGAAGACGAATAAATTACGGGCAAATGAACGTTTTCTAAGGCTGTTAATTTGCTTAATAGATTGAATTGTTGAAAGATAAACCCAAGATAGCGGTTTCTTAAAGCGGCAAGTTCATTGTCGCAGTATTTTGAAACTTCTATGCCTGCAAGTTTAAAAGAACCTGAGCTGGGTTTATCTAAAAGTCCTAAAATGTTTAGAAGCGTAGATTTACCGCTTCCAGAATGCCCCATTATAGCTACAAATTCGCCGTGTTCTATAGTAAGGGTTATTCCATGAAGAACGGGAACGTCAAGTTTTTCTAAATGGTAAGTTTTTTTAATGTTTTTAAGTTCTATAACTTTCATTGCTCGCTCGGATACGCGTCTTTAACGGTTTCAAGCAGACCGCTGTTAAAAATTGATATCGGCGAAATTACGGTTTCGTCAAAAGGAACATTATTTATGCCGCCGTAACGGGCTTCTAAGAGAGTTTGAGCCTGCGGAAAACTTAAATCAAAATCGCCGAGCTTTTGAAGTTCGCCTATTTGAACGCCTAAAGCTCTGTCGTAGACTTTCCATATAAGTTCGGAGCAGTAAATTTTATCGTCGCTCCATTCAAAAGTAAGGTCGTAATCTTTTCCTATAAATTTTTTGCCTTCGGCTTCCATTTTAGCTTGAGCCTCAGGCGTCAAAATTTTGTCGGCGTCTTTAAGTCTTCTTACGACATAATATCCGTTTTCGCCTCTGGCAATCCATTGGTCTAAAGGCGCGCTTTTTACAGGCTGAACGGCTTCGTAGACGTAAAAAACTCCGTCTTTTTTATAAATAATTCCGCAGTGCGAATATTTGGATTTCGTAGCAAATTGTATAGCTTTATTTTGGCTTGTAAGCGAAGTTTGAAAAATTATATCGCCGCTTTTAAACAACGACTTTTTCTTACGGCTTTCGTAGGCGATATAGCCCGCGCCCGCTAAAATTAAAACCGACAAAATGGCAGTTAAAATTTTGCTCTGCATAATATAAGCTCCTTCTTTGGAAAATAAGCGGCGCGACTGCTGAAAATTCACGCCGTTTAAGGTCTGCTCATAAACGACTTGGCTTTTTGTTTTGAGGCGGCTTTAAAAATTACCGCCGTCTCGCCGTCGTTTACGCCCGATATTATTTCCGTAAATCTTCCGTCGGTTATACCCGCGTCTACAGTCCTTGTTTCAAAAACCGCTTTGCCGCTTTTGAGCGTTTTTACTACGGCGGTTTTTTTGCCCGCGCGTTCTGAAATAAAATTATTCGGCAAAGATAAAGCGTCTTTTTTAGATTGAGCGGTTATTGTGATAGTCGCCGTCATTCCCGCTCTAAAAACCAAAGGTTTTTTAAGCGGTTTTATGCGTATAGTATAAACCGTAACATTGCTTACCACCGTAGATTCGTAAGATATATGCTCTATAATTCCGTCAAAAAATTCGTCGGGGTAAGCGTCTAAATACATTTTCAGCTTTTCGCCGATTTTTATAAATCTCAAATCCGTTTCGTCCACTTGAGATTCAACGATTAAATCGTCAGCCATAACTAAAATAGCGTCGGAAGACGTCACGGTTTGACCGGGTTCTTTTTGGCGCAAAATTATAAAGCCGTTCATAGGAGCCACTATAGGAGTAGCCTTATAAATGTTTTGCCATCTGACGTATTCTTCGTCGCCCATAGCTCTTGCCGCGTCAAGCATAGCCGCCCTTTCGCTTGAACTCATGTTCGCTATAATCTGACCTTTTTTAATTGTGTCGCCTTCAACGACAAAAATTTCTTCAATTCTTCCTGCAAAAGGCGGTTTTATTTCAAGTCTGTTTCTTGGGCTTACAGACCCAGTTTCTCTGAATTCAACCTGCAAATCGCGTTTAACAAGCCGCGCCTCTTTATCTACAGTTTGCCCTTTTGGCTTGAATATAAAAAACGCCGCGCCCGACGCGATAACCAGAAAAATTAAAATTATAACAATTTTTTTCATTGCCTTATCCTTTGTTTTAGCCTTGCCTTAAGAGCGTCTCTAAAAACCCTAACGCCCGTCTTTGCCTTGCGCCTTGAGACATTGTCTCTGCAGCATTTCTACATCAGAAAATTTGTCCGTCCCTGCTCTTAGGACGCCCTTCATTTTCTTCCTTGCCCTGCCGCATAATTTGCGGCAATTATAAACATTATAGGTTTTTAGAGACATCCTTAAAGCTATTTTCCCAAAAAATTATCCCAAGCCGCTTTTTCCAAAGAGGCGTTTTTCTTTGCGTCTAAAAGATTTTTTTGCGAATTTATAAAATCGTTTTCTATTGAATACCAGTCTTGGTATGTAGTCAGCCCGTTGACGTATTTTCTTGCGGAAATTTCGGCTTGCAGAGACGCCGCTTTAAGATAATGCCGCCTCACGGCGACATTTTCGTAATAATCCGCCAAAGAATTATAGCGCGCAACGGCTTTGGCTTTTAAAGAATTGACGGAATCTTTTAAATTTTCTTCGGCGATTTGCGCTAAATTCTTTGCGCTTTTAACGTCGGCGTATCTTTGCCCGCCGTTAAAGAGCGTATAAGAAACTGAAATTCCCGCGTTCCACCTGCGATTATCTGGGAACCATTGCCCGCCTGAACGCGAAATTGCGCCTGAAACGCTTATGTCTGGCATCCAGAGGTTTTTTGTTTTTGCGGCTTGCAGTTTTGCGATTTGCGCTGAAAATTTTACCGTTAAAAATTCAGGCAGTTGCGCGACGAGAACGTTAAAATCGGGCTTTTTTATTTCCGCTGCGTCAAGCTCAAGTTTTTCTGAAGTTTCCAAAATTGCGTCGCCGTTTCTTCCTATGGCTTTGAGCAAAGCCGCAGACGCAGTTTCAATATATCTCTTAGCTTTTCTTAAATCATAACCCGCCATTTCAACGTCGGCTTCAACCCTTTCAAGCGAGCCGACGTCAACGTTGCCCGAATTGTATTTCAGGTTTATCATATCGCGGTTTTCTTTTCTGCGTTCGTAAATTTGTTTGGAAAGCTCGGCGGTTTCGTAAGCCCATACAAGATTGACGTATTGAACAATCGTTTCATAAAGCGCGTCGGAAACGGTTCTGTTATATGAAATTTGGGAGGAGTTTACTTCAACGGATTTTATTTTTACGTCGTTATAAGTTTCAAAACCGGAAAATACGGAAAGAGAAACGTTCAGACCGAAAGAATAATCGCGCGAGTAGCCGCCGTTAGTCTCGCCCTGCCCAGAAGAGCCGCTTAAAGACGCGACAGGAAAATACGCGCCTAAAGAGCGGTTGTAAGCAAGACGGGCGTTATCAAGTTTAAGTTTTGCGGCGATAATGGAAGGATTGTTTTGCAAAGTTTGCGCGCAAACGATTTCTCGGCTGACAACCTCGCAAATCGCGGAAGAAACGAAAAAAATAAGCGCTGATAAAACTATAAAAATTTTATTCATTCAAATATAACGAAAATAAATATTTTCCTATTGCAGATTATTTATTATAACGTCGCTAAAAACTTGATAAAGCTCCCTTTCTTAAAAAAGGGGCGGCGGGTTTGCCCGACGGAGCATCAATTTTTCCGTTGCCTTATCTATTTCTTAAAATATATGGTTTTTTAGAGACGCCCGTTAAATAATACCAATTTTTGAAAACGAAAACTTTCAAATTAAATGAAAAATTTATGTTATATCACAAGCGTCCCGTGAAAATCTACAGGCTCTTTTGCGCCGAAATGTTCTATTTTCCTTTCCCAATTTGAGCCTAACATATAAAATCTTACGCTGTCTTTTTTCAAATCTATTATCTTTAACAACTTATCTTTCAAAAATACCCATTGCGCAGGGTCAACTTCGCATTCAAAAACGGAAAACTGAACTCTTTGCCCGTAATCCAAACAAACTTTTGAAACGTTTCTTAAACGCCTTTGCCCGCCCGCCGCCGAAACATTTATATCGTAACTGATTAATACTAACATAAAACGCCTCGCTTTTTTATACGTTTATTTCCAAATAAACGGAGGATATGCGTCAATATCGCCCCGTATATACCTTGCAAAAAGCAAGGCTTGCGCGTGAAACAAAATGCCTATTTGAATATTTTCTTTAAAGAACGGGTGAAAAACTTCTTCTTCTTTTCTTTTTCTATAAGCGTCAAGAAGTATTTTCCTGTTTTCATCCGTCATTATAACCGCGCCGTTTTGCGATTTTGTAAAACCTTTTTTGTCCAGCTGCGATAAATTTATTAAAGTTAAAATTAATCTGTCGGCGATAACGGAACGAAACTCTTCCATTAAATCTAAAGCCAAACTCGGTCTGCCGGGTCTGTCTTTATGAAAAAATCCTGCTTGCGGGTCAAGCCCGACGCCTTCCAACGCCGAAGAAACGTCGTGCGCCAATAAAGTGTAGGCAAAGGAAAGCAAACAGTTGACATTATCTTGCGGCGGACGGCGGGTTCTTTCATTCATATAAAAAGTTTCTTTGTCATTTAAAATTAAACCGTCAAAAACGCCAAAATACGAATTTGCCGCGTCGCCCTCCATTCCGCGCAAAATATCAAGGGTTTCAGCCGACAAAACATTATTAAGCGCTCTTTGCAAACTTGCCGAAACCTGTTTTATTTTATCAGGGAAAGACATTTTTTCTTCATGGTCTCTCAACGCTCTATTAATCACGGTTTTTGAATTATTTAATTTCCCTATTAAAATTGATTTTGCCGTTTCTAAACAAAATTTAGCGTCGTCGCAATATTTGTATTGTTGTTTTCTCAAGAGAACGTTGCCTGAAATCGGCGATTGCACTTTTGCGATAAATTTTCCGTATTCGGTAAAAAAACTTACCGAAACGTCGTTTTCGGCGCACAGCCCGAAAACAAAAGGCGAGCATGCCACATTGCCGAAACACGCGACCGAATTAATTAAATGTATCGGCGCGCGAAAAAGTTCTTTCCCATGAAAGCTGACGACAATATTTTCCCGCTCTTTTGAAATATATGTTTCTTGCGTCGTAATAAACAGACTGCTGAATAATTTTTTCATTTTTTATTTCTTACGCCTTTATTTCCTCATTTAGCTTTTTATAAATGGGCGTCTTGCAAAAACCTGACAAATTACCGTTTGAGCCTCTCTTAAAACTTGATAAATTACCGTTTTTTTAAAAGCCCGTCCTTAAAATTTTCAGTTGGGCAGGGTGAAAAGCATAATAGCGCGCGAACTTTTCGCAAACGCCATAACTTAAAAAGAGAGTTTTGCGGCGGCAAGTTGCAAAGCGATGGACGCTTTGCAGCAACTGCAGGCAAAAAGGAAAACAGAGAAGCGATTTGCAGGTATAGCGCTAATCAAGGCGTCAAAAACACAGATACTTTTATTGAACTTTTGTTCAATTCGCGCGCGAATTGTAAACGTATGGGAAGACAGGCTTTATCCGAAAATTATTTGATAATCTTCTCTGTCTATATCCGGATCAGATTTTACGTCAAAATCCATTTTGAAAAGTTCTTTTAAGCGGGCTTTGCGTTCGCAGAAATAATCTACGACGTCGGGATTTAGTTTTATTTTTACGGAACCGTGGTGCATATCCACTTTCATCTGTTCTATATCGTCGCAAACGCGGATAAAAATAGATTCTTTTGACATCACCAGCCCAAGCCCCCTGCACATAGGACAGGTGTCCCCAAGAAGCGAAAAGAGGGATTCTCTTTTTCTCTCTCTTGTCATTTCAATAAGCCCTAGCCTTGTGATAGGCCATATCTTAATTTTTGCTTTGTCGCCTTTTGTAGCGGCGCGCAAGACGTCTAAAACTTTTTGCCTGTTTGCGGACTTTTTCATATCTATAAAATCTATGACTATAATTCCGCCTATATTTCTTAAACGCAGCTGCCTTGCAATTTCTTGCGCGGCGTCGATATTTGTAAGAAAAGCCGTGTCTTCCTGAGAGCTTTTTGCGGTAAATTTTCCGCTGTTTACGTCTATGGCGCAAAGAGATTCCGCTTCTTGTATTATTAAATACCCGCCGGATTTTAAACGCGCCTTATTTGAACGCAGCCGCGAAATTTCGTCTTCAATTCCGTAAGCCTTAAAAATTGACTGCCTGCCTTCGTATAAAACTATTTTGTCGGAAAGTTCCGGCGAAATTATTTTTACGAAATCAGATACGTCTTTTAGCTCTTTTTGGCTGTCTATATGCATAAGCTCTACGTTTTCCGTAAAATAATCTCTTACCGTTTGAAAAACGACGCCCAAATCTTTGTGAATCATAGACATTGACGGAGCTTTTTCAAAACGCGAAACTATTGACCCCCACAGCCTCGCCAAATATTTCGCTTCTTTTTTTATTTCGTCTTCTTCGGCGTCTTCGGCTTCTGTGCGCGCTATTATTCCGCCCGGCGTGTCTTTCTTTATTTCGGAAATTATTTTTTTAAGCCTGCCGTGTTCTTTTTCGTCCTCAATGTTTTTTGATATTCCTATATTATTGCTAAAAGGCATATACACTATCAAGCGACCCGGCAGAGATATGTCCATAGTAACTTTAGGACCTTTTGTGCTTATAGGCTCTTTATAAACCTGAACCATAACGTCTTGTCCCTGTTTAATCATTTTTTCAATATTTTTTTCGTGTTTTGGCGCGACGATGTCGCCTGCGCCCATATAAGCGCTTTTTCCAAAACACAAATCCACAAAGTCGGAGTTTAACGCGGGAACTATATTTTGAACCTTTCCTTTATAAATATTGTTCAATATTTTTTCCGATTCCCTTCTTTCTATGAACAAATCAAAAAGGCGTCCGTCTTCAAGCACAGCTACTTTGGTTTCTTCCAAAGTTCTGTTTACTACTATTTCTTTTTTCACTATATTATTTCCTTTTCACCGCCGCAAATAAATTTTCAGCCATCTCTTGATAAACTTTGTCTCTGTCGGAACTTTTAAGGGCGTTTATTGACGAATTATCTACAAAAATCGTATTTGTGGAATACAAAATGTTCTTTAAAACGCTTTCAGATTTTGTCCCCGAAGGCAACCCGTTTATTATAAGCGCGACTCCTTTTTGGCGGCACAAATCGTCAATGCGTTTTGTGTCAGACATTACCCATTTGCTTATCTCCGATATTTTTTCTTCATAATCCGCAGTATTGATCGCGCATATCGCGTTAATTTCGGGGCTTATTTCGCCTATGAAACTTTTAAGAACTCCAGAAAAATAAAGTATTTCGTTTAAGATTTTTCCTCTATACGACATATACATAAGCGAAAGCGCCTTATAACATTTATTATCAGAATCAAAAGGGTTTGTTAATATTCCGCTTTCAAACGCAGCCAAAGCGGCGTCCGCGTATTTTTTGCTGCTTGTAAGACGCAAAGAGCCTAAAGCGTAATATATGCCTGAATTGAGAGGATAATCGCTAAGCATTTCGCGCAAAAGACCTTCGGCTTTATCGTATTGTTTTTGACCGATATAATTCCAAACCGCTTTATTTTTATCCGCAAAAGAAACGTCCGAAGATAATTTTGATTCGGAGCGTAAAAACTCAAAAGACGGAACTATTTTAGCTCTGTATCCGTTAAAAATTTTAGGAGGGCTTCCTGCAATTTGTCGGTAGGCGGCGGAAGCGGAATATTTGAACGGCGAATTTGCCGAAGCTGAAATTGAATTATAAAAATCCGCTACGGCGAGATTGAGCTTAAAAACAGCGTCAGAATCTTCTGGCGCTATAACGGCTTTTGACGGCAAATATTTCCCCTCGTATAACAGATAATCGGAAAAACCGTTCAAATTATAAAAGTTCCCTTCGCCCGTCATTAATATTACGTATTGCGCGTTTTGCTGTTTTTCCAAAAGATAGCGGATAAGTTTTAAGGCTTGCGAAGTATTTAAATCAAAAAACGAATAACTCTTAACTTCAACTTTATTTTTGCCGTATTCTTTGTCGAACATATTCTGCAAAACCGACGAGTATTCCTTTACGCCGTTATTTCCTAAAACTATTGAATCCGCCACAAATAAAACGCTGCTTTTAGCTTTTTTATCGGCTGCATACAACGGGAATAATAAAAAACTTACAAGAAAAAAAGAAACCGAAATTTTCATTAGATTACGGCTCATAAATATCCCCGCTTGAAGTTTCAATATATAAGTTCGCCCTTTTAATTATGTATATTTTCGCATAATTGCCTTTATTTTTCAATAGGTTTTCTAAAAGGAGTTCCGGCTTTACGTTTTTACCTTCGCCGAAACGTAGAATAAGTTTCATTTTCGCGTTTTTTACCGACATCGTTTTTATAAGCGGTTTTACGTCTATAATTACGCTTTTGTTTTTCTTTATTTTTTCAACGAAAATTGTTTCCTGCGATAAAAATTCTTCAATTTCTTTTTCGTTTATGTCCGCATTTTCAATTTCGTATTCAACGGCGTTTACAAGAATATCTATAGCGGGAAATTTCAAAGGACGCCTTTTTGCGCTTAAAATTTTAAAATTTGAAGGCAAAACGGCGGAAATTTTATCCATTATAGTTTGCGCGTCAATATTTTGGGTAAAATAAAGTTCCATATACTCGCACAAACTTTCATTTCCCACAGACACAGGCGGTCCGAAAGAGCATTTTACCTGAGGGCTAAACCCTGCGGTAAAAGCTATCGGCAGTCCGCTGCGCCGCGCCGCGCGTCTAAAAACTTCAATCTGCTCTAAATGCGATATAAATTTTACCAAGCCCAGACGGGAAAAACGCAGAAGAAAACGGGAAACTGGGAAAATGTCCGATTTAGAAATCAAAGGAGGAAAATCAGCAATTGGCAAAACGGATTGCGCCTCATTTGAATTTTGACATTTCACATCGCCGCTTTCCGCGTTCGACTTTCCGTTTTCCCGCTCGCTCAGCCCTTTTAAGTAGTCCTTGTAAAGCGTTTCTTTTGAGACGCCGAAATTTAAATGTTCCCAAGGAAGAACTTCGTCTTCTTTAATCGTTCTATACGCGTAAAAATCCAAACTCAAACCGCTTTCTACTATAGCTTCGTTCCAAATATTTTCGTTAAATTTGTCTGCCCATTGGTCAAAACGCGCCCCTTTTTGCCACGCTTTATAAATTGCCTGCGACAGTCGCCTATCGCCTTTTGCGATAAAGGCTTCTAAAACGCTCGCTTTGTGATTGTGCGCTTTCACTACGGCAGGCAGTAATTTATTTAACAAATCTATTTTGCGCGCTATTTCTTCGCTTTTAGCCATACTAAACCACTGAAATGCAGTTTGAGCTTTAGGAACAAAAGGCGAAACCGTCGCGTTGAAATTGAGCCCTTTGGCGGCTTTTCTTACTTTTTTTACAAGTTCCGTTATCCCCGCTATGTCTTCGTCAGTTTCAGTGGGCAGACCTATCATAAAATAAAGTTTTATAACTTTCCAGCCCATCGCGTTTGCGCTTAAAAGAGTGTCTATTATTTGTTTTTCAGAAAGATATTTTCCGATGACGTTTCGCAAGGCGTCTGTTCCCGCTTCAGGGGCAAAAGTCAGCGTGGGTTTTTTACTTCTGTTGATATAGCGCGCGACTTTTAAAGAGTGTTCGCTGCAGCGCAAAGACGGCAGAGAAATATTCAATTTCGTATCGCCGTAAAGCTCGTTTGCAGCTATTAGAAGTTTATCTAAATGTTTGTAATCGCTGCAAGATAGAGACGAAAACGCGACTTCTTCATATCCTGTGGCGTCTATGCCGTCTTTTAAAAATTCTAAAAGCTGCTCAAGCGTCCTCTGTCTCCACGGGCGGTAATATTTTGACGCTTGGCAAAAACGGCATTGACCGGGGCATCCTCTTGCCACTTCAATATTTAGCCTATTGTGTACGGTTTCTACAAAAGGAACTATCTTTTTTTTAGGAAAATAGACGTCTTTAAGCTGTAGGCAGCTCTTGTCTATTGTAGGTTTTACATCGGGTTCTATAGGAGATACCGACTTTACGGTATTGTCTTCATTGTATTCAACGGCGTAAAGAGAAGGAACATAGACGCCGTTTATTTTAGACAGCTCTTTAAGCCGTTTTTTTCTCGGCTCGCCTTTAAGACGCTTGCAAGTCTCTATAATTTCAGGCAAAGCCTGTTCGCCGTCGCCTAAAACGAAAAGGTCAAAAAAATCGCAGAAAGGCTCGGGGTTTGTAAGCGCGGGACCTCCGCCTACAATAAGCGGGCAGCCGTCCCCTCTGTCTTTTGCAAATATCGGTATTTGCGATAAATCAAGCATATTTACAATATTTGCCGCGACCAGCTCGCACTGAATGGTAAAACCGACTATGTCAAAACTTTTTAAAGCGCAGTTTGACTCTAACGAAAACAGCGCCAGCTTTCTTTCCCGCAAAAGTTTTTCTAAATCGCCGTCTGGGGAATACGCTCTCTCGCAACGGGCTAACTTTTTTTCGTTTATTAAATGGTAGAGGATTTCAAGCCCTAGATTAGAAGCCCCGACTTCATAGACGTCTGGGAAACACAGACAAATAGAAAAATCCGCCGACAAATCGGCGGAATAAGAATTTAATTCTCCGTTAATATACCTTGAAGGTCTTTGAACAAGGCGCAATATTTCTTCAACCTGCGGATTTTTCATTTAAGTTATATTTTATCAAATGAACGCGCAACCCGCAAGAAAATATTC
>JAISLV010000179.1 GCA_031277075.1 Endomicrobium sp.
CTATTATTGTCGGGACGATTCTTGTAGGCTCTTTAATATTTGTATGTTCATATTTTTTAACGAAAGGAAAAAGAAAAGAGAAAGCAAGAAAGAAAAAAGAAATGGAGCTAGAACTTGAAAAACAAAGAATAGCAAAGGCGGAGGAAGAAAGGCTACAGGCACGATTAAGGCAACAACAACTACAAGAAGTAAGAGAACGAGACCCTGAATATCAATATAGAAAATCTATAAACTTTGCAGGAGATGCCAATTCGCTTTTTGGCTCTATTGGATGGGCTTTAGTGGGTGCTTCGCCATCAATAGACATGGAAAAAATCAAAGCAAATTCCTATAGCTTACAAGACGCAAGGGTATTGCAGGTAACAAATAAAGGATTATTGCTTCATAAAACTAATGATATACATGGAGTTGTTTTATTTTATGAGACAACGTCAAACGATTATGTTGACGGGCAAAGAATAGACAAAGACATCTATGTAAAAATATCAGGTAATTACAAATATATAAATCCATATGGAGTTCAAAAAACTATTTTTAAATTAAAAGAAATCAAACGGACACCTGTTAAACATAAATAAGGATAATATTATGACCATAGAAAAGCGCAAATTAACACGAGAAGAGAAAGACCTAATCCGCAAAGAAATAGAATACTTTGTGCCTTCCTATATTGCCAGCCTCTGTAATGCCTACAAAACAACTGTTGACTGCTCTCACAAAGACCTTGATATGATGAATTCAAAAACCACTGAAGTTTTAATTTTCAAAGGCTGCGTTTCAAAAGTTTTTTGTATTTTTAACGGGAAAGGGGATATTTGTCTTTATGAAAGAAATAAAAAAAAGATATGTTATTTATACAGCGGAGCTTAAATATGGCAAAGGAAAGAAAAAGAACTGTTAAAAAAATAGAGGCATATAGATATGGTATATTTTTTATTGTTTTTTTTATTTTTTCTCATTGTTGTTAGTTTTTGTAGAAAAGCCTATAGAGAAAATAAAAATTCGCTTGATTACCATAGTATGTCTATGCATTATTATTCTCTGGCTTTACAGCATTGGAGAGAACATAGAAATCCAAATGAGTGTTTAAGAGTATCAGCAATGTATAGGCTAAAACGCTTTCAAGAAAGCGATATTAAAAAAGTTGAAATTAGTTGTGTTGCAGGATGTGCAAATTGTAATAAAGCAAAAAAAATATACTCAATAAAAGAAGCGTTGAAATCAACTCCTATCCCAAATATATCTTGTAAATTTAATTTACATAATGAAGGATTAGTCAACGGCATAGGATTTTGCCGTTGTATATATATTCCTATAATATCTTAATTGGAGCGAAGTTGCCTATTTCAAAACAAGAAAAAGAGCTTATCCGAAAATATGTAAAAAATCTTTCTATCCGAATATTTATCTGAGGTCGGCAACGCTTATATTTCGGAGCTCGCTTGTGAATATTATCTAAAAAGACCCGTTGATTAGGGGATTGAAACCATCCACGCGACAAAAGCGGAAAGTTTGAAAAAATAGGCGGCGGGAAAAACAGCGTAAGCGAAAGGCTTTATGAAAAACTGTTGAATTTACCTTATGTTATAGACCATCTTGAAAAATCGGTATATGCCGCGTCTGCAGAAGGGAATAATGAAGTCGGGATGACAGTTATAGATTCTGACCGCCTGCTGTCAATATATTCGCAAAAACTGACTACCGAAGAATATAAGCAATTTAATTGTGAAAAGGCGGAAGAACTGATTTTTAAAAAATTAAACGAAATAGAAAGGCAATACGGATTTAAAGAAAAAAAACGACAGCGCAAACAAAGACGAAACAGGCGAACAGGAAGCGGCAAAGACACAGCAGGAACAAACAAAAATCATAGCGTCAAAAACGAAAGACGAAATTGAAAAATATATCGGCAAGTCTACGGATGATATTGAGATGCTGAAAGCTAACGCAACGGATTATTATCATAAATACTTACAAACATATAATGCAAAAGGCGCGATAGTCAACGACCTAGTAAATAGAGAAGAAATAGGGGATGTGATTTTTGCAAGGCAGGGTTTAAAGAAAATGACGCATGATACGCATTACGAAAAATTAAAAACTCTTCCTTTTGTAAAAGATATTATAAAAAAAGGTGAAATCAGCGGTCCCCTTAAAGATGAAAAGCACGAGTTTATAGAAAATTGGTATTACATAACAGGCGATGTTGAAATAGACGGAATTCCTTTTAAAATGCAGGTTGATATTGCAGAGGATATGAACGGTAATAAGTTTTATATTTCAAACGATATAACAGGAAGAAATAAAAAAGAGTTTGACGTTGGACAACCTAAGAGGGCTGCCTCATCAAACTCTAATAACACTATAGCGCAAAAAGAAAAAGATGTCAAGGGAAAAGACGAAGCGGGAATTCCGTCTTCGGAAGAAAAAAAACCTCAAAAAAATAAAGCAGTCTTGGGTAAAAAAGAGGATAAACCAAAGGGGGAAGCAATGAAAGAGTTTTTCAAAAAGCTCAAAGCGTTATTATCTAAAAAGACCCGTTGATTAGGGGATTGTTTATTTGACATATCGTTTTAAAAGTTATTAAATATTTAAAAATATTCTTCGGGGAAGGCGCAATTCCTTACCGGCAGTGATGGAACGGTTGTCCTTTGTATAGGAACGAAGTTCCCAAGTCTGCGACTCCGCTAAATAGGCGGATTGAATCCGTGTAAATCGGATACCGACGGTTATAGTCCGGATGAGAGAAGATAATACGCGTTTAAATTTAAACCCCGAAGCTCTTACTTTGGGGTTTTTTATTTATGACTGACAAACAATATATGAAAGCCGCCGTAGAGCTTGCAAAAAAAGGGAAAGACCGCGTATTCCCTAATCCTATGGTCGGATGCGTAATAGTAAAAGACAATAAAATCATAGGAAAAGGCTGGCACAAATTTTTCGGCGGAAATCACGCCGAAGTGAACGCCGTTTTAGACGCTGGAACAAAAGCTAAAGGCGCTGATCTATACGTAACGCTTGAACCCTGCAACAGCTACGGCAAAAAACCGCCCTGCACAAAAACTATTATTGAAGCGGGAATTAAAAGAGTTTTTTTTGCGGTAAAAGACCCAAACGTGTCGCATTCGCGCAAAACTATGGAAGAACGCGGCATTGAAGTTTGCGGCGGACTTTTAAAAAAAGAAGCAGAAGTTCTTGTAAAAGATTA
>JAISLV010000240.1 GCA_031277075.1 Endomicrobium sp.
GCGAAAGAAATGCGTTCGGCGTAATTTTCAAAACAATTTATAGGCTTGACGTTTAAAGATTTTGAAAATTACGACCCTAAAGCGAAAAAAAGCGGACAGACCGCCTATAAAAACATAAAAAATCCGAATTCTGACGACAACGCTGATTTTTTTGCAACATTGCGCGCCGTAAAGAAAAATTTTATACTTACGGATATTTTTGCCTTTAACAAAAAACTAGGAGATACAAAATGAACCTCTTTCAAATTTCTTATAAAAATCTTTTTCGCCGCAAAACCCGCACAGCTTTTACTATTGTCGGCATAACGCTTTCAACGTGGGTTTTGGTAACGCTGCTCGGCTTTAACAGAGGTTATGAAAACTCTTTAAACAACGATATAGACGCTATGGGATTTCAAATAGTCTTAACGGCAAAAGGCTGCCCATATGAAGCGGCGACTTTAATGTTAAAAGGCGGAACGGGGCTTCGCTATATGCCGCAGTCAATAGTTCAAGACGTTGATAAATCGCCTGAAGTTTTGCAGACTTCGCAAATGTTAATGCATGCTGAATTTGACGCAAACAAAGGAGAAAACGGCGGAACGTCAATATATTTGGGCATAGACCCAACGACTTATCCTAAAATGAAGCCGTATTTGCAATTTCAGCAAGGCGGATGGTTTAACGAAAACTCGCAAAACGAAATAGTTTTAGGCTATGAAGCCGCTGAACTTGAACAAAGAGAAGCGGGCGACATTATGCTTTTAGCGGGAAGCGAAGAAGAATTTACTATAGTCGGAGTATTAAAGCGCACTGGAACGCAAGACGACGGAATGATTTTTCTTCCTCTTAAAACCGTTCAAAAAGTTTTCAAAAAAGAGGGACAGCTTACAATGCTTGGCATACAGCTCAACAAAGACGCAAATTCAAACGCTTTTGAAGAAGAACTTTACAAGCTGCCCGACGTGCAAGTGGTATCTATGGCTCAGGTAAAAAATACGATTATGAGCCTTGTTACAAGCGCAAAAGCGATAGTTTTAGCCATAGCCTTTATAGCTTTTTTAATAGCGATGTTTGGCGTATTAAACACGGTGTTAATGTCTGTTTTTGAAAGGTATCAAGAAATCGGCATTTTAAAAAGTATGGGCGCGCTGCCGAAAGATATTTTTCAAATGATTTTAATAGAGACCGCTCTTTTATGTTCTTTCGGAGGCATAGCGGGAATAGCGTTTTCTTTTATTTTTGCAGGAATTTCAGAAACAATAATACGCTATTTTCTCCCATTTACTCCAAACGGAAATTTGATAGCCATAGATTTTAATACGGCGGCTTTGTCTTTTGCGGCGATAGCGGCAGTAGGCGTTATCGGCGGAGTATATCCGTCGTTGAGAGCCGCAAACATAAGACCTCTTGAAGCGATGAGAGCAAACGATTAAGCGGTAAGGTTCAAGAGTTAGCGGTTTAACCAGTAAAAATAATTTATTAATATAAAAGGAAGGGCAACCGATATGAATTTAATTGAAGCCGCAAATTTGACTAAAATTTACAAACGCGGGTCTGAGGAAGTGCGCGCTTTAGACGCAGTGAGCTTTAATATAGAACAAGGCGATATTGCAGCCGTTACAGGGCAATCAGGTTCAGGAAAAACTACTCTTATAAATATTTTGGGTTGTTTGGATAACCCGACTTCTGGCAATCTGACGATTGACGGCAAAGAAATTTTCAAAAGCGGATTTGAATTTAACGAAACGGAACTTACAAAAATAAGAAGAACTTTTTTCGGCTATATTTTCCAAAAATTTTTCTTAATACCCACGCTTACGGTAAAAGAAAACATTTTAACGCCGTCGGTATTTCAAAAAGGACTTAAAGCAGGCGAAGAAAAAGTCGACGAAGTGTTGGAACTTTTAGGGATAGCTCATCGTAAAAATCATTTCCCATCGGAACTTTCAGGCGGCGAAATGCAAAGAACTGCTATAGCAAGAGCTTTGATAAATTCCCCTAAAATTCTTATAGCCGACGAACCCACAGGCAACCTTGACAGCAAACGTTCTGACGAAATAAAAACAATTCTAACCGAACTCAACAAAAAACGCTCAATAACGATTATTTTAGTAACGCACAACCCCGAACTTGCGGATATAGGAAACAAAAAAATTGAACTCAAAGACGGAAAGCTGACAAGCCGCTAAAAAGCGCATTAATCAATTGGGTGTCTCTAAAAAACTATAATGTTCGTAATTGCCGTGAGTTTTGCGGCAGTTCAAAGAAGAAAATGCGGGGCGTTCTAAGAGCAAGGACGGACAAATTTTCTGATGCCCAAATGCCGCAAAGACAATGTCTCAAGGCGCAAGGCAAAGACGGGCGGTAGGGTTTTTAGAGACATCCAATTATGACGAAGCGTTAAATAAAATGTTTTTTGAGCGTTTTGGCGACACACGCCCGTCTTAGCCCCCCCCGCGCGCATTTACCGCGCGGGCGCTTGAACGGGCGAAAGCGCGTCGACTGGAGCGGCAATAGGCAAGTCTTCCGCTATAATTCTCAATTCAACTCTTCTGTTTTCCGCAGACGCAGTATCTTCGGTATTTCTAAATTCAACAGGTCCCATTCCCGCGGGAACTATAAGCTCAAAATCAACGTTATTTTCTATAAGCTCGTTGGCTACCGCTCCTGCGCGCCTTAAAGACACGCGCTTATTTTCTTCGGACGTCCCTGTTGAATCGGTATAGCCTTCTACCAAAATTTCTATCTTTTTATCTTTATTTGCCGATAGAAATTCGTTTATTTTTCTTGATGCGCTTTTTATAGCGGCTTTGCCGTTTGCCGATAATTTCATATTTGAACCTGCGGCAAAAGTTTCGGACTGTATAAAAACAAAGTTAAGTTTTTCTTTAGCAAGAACATCTAGACGGGCTTGGCGCGCTTTCTCCAAAGCCTCTCTTTCTTTCTTTTCTTTTTCTTCGGCTTCAAGCCGTTCGCGCTCAAGTTTTAGAGCGTTTTCCTGCTCAATTATTTTATTTAGCTTTGCAGCTTTTTCCGCTTCTTCTTTTTCTCTCTTTTCTCTTTCCTGCTCAATTATTTTATTTAGCTTTGCGGCTTTTTCCGCTTCTTCTTTTTCTCTCTTTTCTCTTTCCTTGCGCTCTTTTGCTTCTTGAGCAGCCCTTATTTTTGCAAGGCGTTTTTCTTCTTTCTCTTTTTCAATTCTCAGTTTCTCGGCTTGGGCAGCCTTACGTTTTTCTTCTTTCTCTCTTTCAATTCTCAATTTTTCGGCTTGCGCAGCCTTGCGCTTTTCTTCATCCGCTCTTTCTTTTTCTATCTTGGCAAGACGAGCCGCTTCGTCGGCTTTGCGCTTTTCCTCTTCTTCAATCTTTTTTCTTTCTTGAGCAAGGGCGGCTTCTTTAGCCAAACGTTCTTCTTCGGCTTTTCTTTGAGCTTCCAGCTGTATTTCCTTATCCTTTTCTTCTTCAATTTTTCTCTGCTCTGCAATCTTTCTGTCATAATCTCTTATCTCTTCAAAAAGCTTCTTATCTTCATCTCTATAAGACGATGCGGGAATAAGCGTCGCTCCATCCGATTGAGAATCGCCAAAATTCTTCTGTCTGGCAAGTTCGAGCAACTCCGCTTCTTCTCTCTTGCGCTGCTGTTCTAAAAGTTCAAACTTGTTCTGTTCTATTTGCTTAATTTCTTCTTCTCTTTGGCGTTTTTTTAACTCTTCAATATCTTCTTTTTCTTTCCTCTTATTTTCGGCGGCTATTTTGTCGTCTTCTTTTGCCTTTCTCGCTTCGTCTTTTTTGCGCCGTTTTTCCAAAGCGTCGGCTTCACGCTTAATTCTTTCTTCAAATTTTCTCTTTTCTTGCGCGATCTTTGCTTCCAGCTCCAGACGGGCGTCTTCATTTTTCTTTTTTTCAATTTCGTCGGCTTTACGCTTTTTTTCTTCTTCAAGTTTTTTCTTTTCCTCAAGCTTAGCCTCTTGCGCTAAACGAGCTTCCTCGTCCTTTTTTGCTTTTTCAGCTTCTTTCTTTTGGGCTTTAGCCAAAGCCGCGGCAATAGCCGCCTCTTTTTTTGCTTGAGCTTTGCGTTCATTTTCTTCCAGCGCTATCCTCTTTTTTTCCTCGTCTTTTTTTATTTTTTCAGCTTCGGCTCTTTTTTTCTCTTTAAAAGCGGCTATTTTTTCGGCTTTCTCCGCCTCTGCGGCTTCTTCCTGTTCTATGCGTTTTTGTTCGGCTTTTTCACGTTTTTCTCTTTCTTTTTGCTCAAGGGCTATTCTCTTAGCTTCCTGTTTTTGTTTTTCATCCGCTTCTTCAAGAAGGCGTTTTTTCTGTTCTTCAATTTTTTTCGACTGGGCAGATTTACCTTTATCTTTGCTTTTTTCATTTTCTACAAAAATATCTTCTATAAGAGACATAGCGTCTTCTTCTTCTTCTGCGAAAGTATCTTGAGCGTAAAGCAAATCGCCTCCGAGATAAATATAACCCGGAGAAGATACCAATAAAGAAAAAGAAATAAATATGGAACCGAAACGTTTCTTCATATATAACCTCTGTTTCAACCGCTTAAACCGAAGCGTCTAAAATATAGCCTAAATGTGAAAATTTTGCAAACTTATTGTGATTTTTATTATTATACAAAAATATTGCGGACGGATTCTTTCGTTTTCCGTCCGCAATTAAAAGTTAATGGATAAAAAAGCGGGCTTTATTTTTTTATCACTTTTATCTCTACTCTCAAGTTATCCTGAGATTCAGGGTTATTCGGGTATAAGAAGTTCTCGGGACCTATGCCTACAGGTTCAATAATATTATAATCAACTTCATTATCGGCAAGAGCGTTTGCGATTATAGCTGCTCTTCTTAAGGCGATTTTTTTGTTGCTTTCTCTATCGCCGAGAGAATCCGTATAGCCTTCCACTACGACTTTATAACCTTCGCCGCTATTTTTAAGGAATTTTATTATCTTTTTGGATATTTTAGATATTTCTTTTGCGCCTTTTTTGGAAAGGTCAAAAGATAATCCGCCGAAATAATCGTCCTGCATAAGAATAAATTTTAAACCGTCAAATGAACTTTCAGAAAGCGCGGCTTTTTCTTTGCGAGGCTCTTCTTTTTTGGCTTTAGTCTTCGCCTCATATTCCGCAAGCATAGCGTCAAGCTCGGCTTTTGCTTTTTCTTTTGCGGTTAAGTCTTCGCGGGGTTTTGCCGATTTATCTTCTCTTGTCGCGCTCTCCGCATCTTTTTCCCCAAACTCTTTTAACTTTTTTTCCTCTTTAAGTCTTTTCTTTTCAGCGGCTATTCTCTCTTTTTCTTCTTTGATTCTTGCTTTCTCAGCTTCTATTTGCTCGCGTTTAATTCTATTTTCGGCTTCTTGTTTTTCTTTTAATTCTTTTGCAGATTGTTTTGCTTCCGCTTCAGCTTTAGACTTGTTTTCCGCTTCGCGTTTCTCGTTTAGCTCTTTTTCTAATTTGACCTTTTCTTCATCTTGCCGCTTCATTCTCTTTGTAGTTTTTTCCTGCTCAATGCGGGCTTTTTCCTCTTCGTGTCTTTTTATTTCTTCTTTAATATGCCGCTCTTCTTCGTCTTTTCTTTTTTTCTCAAGTTCTTCTTTTTCAAGTTTCGCTTTCCTTTCCTCTTCCTGCTGTTTTAATTCCCGCTCGCGCCGCTCTTTTTCGTCCGCTTTTCTTTTTTTCTCCAGCTCTTCTTTTTCAAGTTTAGCCTTTCTTTTTTCTTCCTGCTGTTTTAATTTCTGTTCGCGCCGTTCTTCTTCAGCCGCTTTTCTTTTTTTCTCTAGCTCTTCTTTTTCAAGTTTAGCTTTTCTTTTCTCTTCCTGCTGTTTTAATTTCTGTTCGCGCCGTTCTTCTTCGCGTTTTATTTTTTCTTCAACTGCGGCTTTTCTTTTTTCCGCTTCGGCTTCTTTTGCCTCGCGCTCAGAGCGCTCTTTTCTTTCCTCTTCAAGACTTTTCTCTTCTTTTTCTATTTTCTCTCCCGATTTTGTTTTTGACCCTTCAAGAACTTTTCTTATAGCTTCGGCTTCTTTTGCCTCGCGCTCGGCGCGTTTTTTCTCTTGGGCAAGACGTTTTATTTCTTCTTTTTCTCTTATTTTTTCTTCCCGTTTCTCTTTTTCAATTCTCGCTTTTTCCTCTGAAGCCGCTCTCCGTTTTTCACGCTCGGCTTCTTTTGCTTGCCGCTCAAGGCGTTTTTTCTCTTGAGCAGCGAGCTCGCGTCTTATTTTTTCTTCCTGTTTTTCTTTTTCAATTTTAGCTTTTTCTTCGTCTATAGCTCTTTGTTTTTCAACGCTTTTTTCTTTTACATCGCGTCCTTTTTCTCCCGCCAAACGCTTTTCTTCTTCTTGCCGCATTAATGTTACCGCTTGCTCCTTTTCTTTTTCCGCCTTTTGCTCTTGCGCAAATTGCTTCAACGCCTCTTCCTGCTTTCTTTGTTCCTCTTTTTCAAGAAGCAGCCTTTCGGCGCGTTTCTGAACTTCGCGTTCAATATCTCTTTTTATTTCCTCTCTAATAAGTTTTCTTTCCTGTTCAAGTAATCTTCTCTCTTGCGCAAGACGCCGCCGCTCCTCTTCAATATCGGAAAAATCCGATTCGGGACTTATATCTACGCGCTGAGCCTCCCTCTCTAGTTCAATGTCCTTTCTGGTGGTTTTGCTTCTTACCCTAGAATTCCGTTTTACCCTTAACACAATACCGTCTTCGTAGTAATCTTGGGCAAAAACCGCAGAAATTGACGAAAAACAAAAAACAAAAGTTAAAATAAAAACAAATGTTTTCTTACTCATTTGGCCTCTTTAAAATATATTTTAAATAATAATAGCATAACTTAAAGATTTTTTAAATAACAATTTTATAAAATGTTTTTGCCGCAAACTGCCTGAAAACCTATTTCACTTTATTTTTTTGTTTCCCGCGAGTTTCCACGAAAGATAAGCGCTTATAAAACCGTCTATATCGCCGTCCATTACGGAGTCAATCTGCGAAGTTTCATAGCCTGTTCTATGGTCTTTTACAAGTTGATAAGGCATAAAAATATATGAGCGTATTTGGCTGCCCCATTCTATAGAGCCTTTTTCATTATAATGTTTCTCGTAAGAAGCGCGCTGTTTTTCCATTTCAAGTTCGTAGAGTTTCGCCTTGAGAAGTTTCATAGCCGTAGCTCTATTTTTAATTTGCGAGCGGTCGTTTTGCGACTGAACTATAATGCCCGTAGGCAAATGCGTAATTCTTACCGCAGAATCCGTTTTGTTTATATGCTGCCCTCCCGCGCCAGAAGCGCGGTAAGTGTCTATTCTTATATCTTTTCCATCTATAACTATATCTATTTCATCGTCAACTTCAGGTATAATGTCTGCGGAGGCAAAAGACGTGTGGCGTCTTTTATTTGCGTCAAAAGGCGAAATCCGCACAAGGCGGTGAACGCCGATTTCAGATTGTAAAAAGCCGTAGGCGTATTCGCCTTTTATTATCATAGTTATGCTTTTTATTCCCGCTTCGTCGCCGTCTAAGCTGTCTACAATATCAACTTCAAATCCTTTGTCTTCAGCCCAGCGGCAATACATTCTTACAAGCATTTGAGCCCAGTCGCAAGATTCAGTTCCGCCTGCGCCCGCATGTATAGACATTATTGCGTTATTTCTGTCTTTATCGCCTCCGAGCTTTGTTTTAGTTTCAAAAGCGGCAAGTTCTTTTTCAAGTTTGCGCGACCCATGCTCTATTTCTTTCAAAAGATTTTCGTCTTTTTCTAATTCGGCAAGCTCTTTAAGTTCTATTAATTCGTTTATTTTAGCGTCCATATCGCGCCATAAAGCGCAGATATTTTTAAGCCCGTCAAGTTTTGACATAACTTTTTTGGCGTTGTTTTGGTCGCTCCAAAATTGCGGGTCTGAAATTTCAGTTTCAAGCTCTTTGATTTGCTCTATTTTTGCGTCAATATCAAAGAGACCTCCTTAAAAGCCGTATTCTCTCTCTTTGGCTGTCAAACATTTTAAACTCCCTTTAAGATACAAAATTAAAAATTCAAATATTCAATTCCGTCCGATATGAAACTTATTTTCCCGCAGCGCGAAACAGCGTTATTTCAGTTACTTATTCGGCTTTGCTTTTTGCGGCTAGATAACAAGCATTACTGCAAACAGCAACAGCGTTATAACAGCGCAGATTTTTACAAAAACATCTCCGCGCAAAGTATAAAAACTTAAAAAATCGTTCTGCAAAAAACTGCCGCTTATAAACGTTTCTTCAGACGAAGGCGTTGAAACGATAATTCTGCCTGAGGCTTCAATTATACCCGAAATACCCGAATTTGCGCAAACCAGAGCCGCTTTTCTGTTTTCAACCGCTCTAAAAACGTTCATAATAAAATGCTGATGCGGCGCGGCAGTGTCAAAAAACCAAGCGTCGTTTGTGTGATTGGTCAAAACTTTTGCGCCGTTAAGAACAAATCTGCGGGAAATATTCGGGAAAAAATTTTCGGAACAAATGGTCGATCCTGCAAAAATATCTTTATACTTAAAAACTTTTGCGTCGCCGCCTTTTGATATATCGCCCATCTCGTTTAAAACTCCAAACGCCGCTCCAAGCTGTTTTCTAAAAGGGACGTATTCGCCAAAAGGCACCAAATGATTTTTTTTGTGAATGGCAAAATATCCGTTTCCGCGAGGCGAAAAAGCCAATGAAACGTTAAATATCGCTCCTAACCCAGATGAATAAGAACTTCCCATAATGTTTAACGCATCCGTAGTCTGCGCGATTTTATTTGCCGCTAAATAACTGTGACGCCCGAAAGGGACGGAATCGGGCAAAACGGTTTCTGGCCAAATTACCAAATCGTTTTTTTGCTTAGACGCGGCGGCAGCCAGCGTTTCAAGCGTTAAAAGAATTTCTTCTTTATAGACGTCGTCCCATTTTTTATATTGGTCAATATTTGGCTGTATTATGGAAACCGAAAATTCTTTATCGCCGAAAAATTTGAATTTATCAAGCCTCCAAGCTCCAAATACCGACAAAGCGATAATAAGCCCTAAAGCCGCTAAAACATATTTGTTGCTTTTTGCTTCCATAAGCCATGAAGACAAAAGGAAATTTACAAAAATTATGATAAACGACGCGCCGTAGACGCCCGTAAATTCGGCAATCTGAATAATTTCAGCGAATTTATATTGGCTATAGCCTATAAGCATCCAAGGAAAGCCCGTCAAAAAATACGTTCTTGCGTATTCAAGCAAAACCCATAACGACGCGCCAAAAACCGCCAAAACCCAAACCGATGAAAAGCGTTTTTTTGCTATTGAAACGAAAAGCCCCCACGCTCCCCAAAACAAAGCTAAATACATCCATAAAGCGCACGACGCCGCAAAAGCCTGAACGTAAGACCCCGTGTTAAAGCGCAGCATCGCAACAAGCCAATACAGCCCGACGGCATTAAAAACAAAGCCTGAAAGCAGGGCATAAAAAAACGAAGTTTTTACGCGCCCTTTGATTAAAACCGTCAACAAAGGCGTAAACGCTATCCAAATTAAAAAAAAGAGACCGGGTTTTGGAAAAGAAACCGCCGCGCCGACGCCCGTCAAAACGCAAAAAATTATATTTTCATAACTTTGTTTTATTTTCATTGTTTAACACAAACCTTTTATATGCGGCAAACAAAAAGAAAGCGGCGAGAAAGAAAATACAGAACTTTACGAAAACGTCGCCGTATAAAACGTAAAAAGTTTTGTAATCGTTTTGGCGGAATTTGCCCGAAAGAAGTTTGGATTCATAAACTTTAGTCTGAGAGGCAATTTTCCCCGAAGATTCTATTATTGCAGAAACCCCGGTATTTGCCGCGGTTAAAACGAATTTGCGGCTCTCAACGGCGCGAAAAACGTTTGCGCAAAAATGTTTATGCGGTCCCGAAGAGTTAAGATACCAAGCGTCGTTAGAATGGTTTGTTAAAACTTTTGCGCCTGAAAGAATAAAACGCCGAACTATAGAAGGATATAAATTTTCAGAACATATCAAAGACCCGACATAAAGAGTTTTATCCGTAAAAACGTTTGTATCAGTTCCTTTTAACAAATCGTCAAATTGATTGACAAGGTTTGTGTATTTTTCAAAGAAATTCTTTAACGGCATATACTCGCCGAAAGGCACTAAGTGGTTTTTAGAATGCATAGAGGAGTATCCGCCGCGCCCGTCAAAATAAAATAAATTGTTGTAAAGCCTGTTGTCTCCTGTGAGATAAGGCGCGCCGATAATGTTAAAGCCGCCCGCAATTTTTGCGATTTTATCCGCTAAAATATAAGACTCTATTTCAACGGGTATTAAATTTATTATTTCGCTTTCAGACCACAATACAAGTTCAGGTTTTATTTTTGATATTTCTTCGGCTTCCATTTCAAGCCGCGCAAACATTTCGGCGCGGTAAGCGTTGTCTAGTTTTTTATACTGCTCAACATTAGATTGAACGGCAACTACGGTGTGTTCTTCTTCCCCGAAATTTTTAAATTTGTCATATTGATAAACTCCAAAAATAAGGAGAACCGCAAAAAGCGCGGCGGCGGAAAAAATATATGCTTTTTTTTTATTTGAAATTCCCAAATACAATAATCCGTTTATAAGCATTATCGCAAAAGACACTCCGTAAACGCCGCAATACTGCGCGGTTTGTATTATCTGCGGAAATTCATACTGGCTGTATCCTATAATAAGCCAAGGCCAGCCCGTCAGTATATGCGCCCGTATGTATTCTAAAATAACCCAAACGCAAGACGATAAAATTATAAAAACGACGCCGTTTTTACAGTAGTCCCTTAAAATTGCGCAAATCCAACCCCAAATTCCCCAGTAAATAGCAAAATACGAACAAAAATAGAGATAAAAAAGGACTGATGCGGCGTATACTTCGGAAAAAAGATAAACTGTAGAAATAAGAAAAAAATTCGTTTGAGCGTTAAAAACATAGCCTGCGATAAAAGCAAAAAGCGCGGCTTGAAATTTGTCCGCTTTACAAACTGCGTAAAAAAGCGGGATAAAAGCAGCCCACATCAAAAAAAACAGGCTTATCTTAGGAAAGGCAAACGCCGCAGATAAACCCGTTATGCACGATAGTAAAACGCCTTTTTTTATGGGAATCATAATATTTAAAAAGCGGATTTTCACCGCGACAAAAAATTAACGGACGGTTTGCGCCTGCGCAAGCTCTGGCTTTGCGCTCTTTAAACTCCGCCTTTTAAGCGCCGCAGCATTTTTTATATTTTTTTCCGCTTCCGCAGGGGCAGGGGTCGTTGCGTCCTATTTTGCTTATATCTTTAGGTTTTATTTTTCTGTTTTCCCTGCCGTCGTCTGAGCCGCGAACTTTTAATTTCTCAAAATTGTTTTCGCTCGGAGGTTTCATTATTCCCTGCGGTCTTATGTCAACGCGCACTTTAAAAATATATTCAACGGTATTATCTCTAATTCTTTTCATCATAGATTCAAAAAGAGCAAACGACTCCTTTTGATACTCAATTTTCGGGTCTTTTTGAGCGTAAGCTCTAAAATATATGCCTTTTCTAAGATGGTCTAGCTCGTATAAATGGTCTTTCCACGACGAATCTATCATCTGCAAAAGAACCATTCTTTGTATATGCGACATAAAAGCGGGCGTCAATTCCTCCGTTCTTTTATCGTAAGCCGCAAAAACTTTTTCTTTCAAATCTTCTTCAAACGCTTCTTTGGTCATATAGTTTATGCTGTCGGAATCGCGTTCGTATTTAATTGAAAAAGTTCTTAAAAGCCAAGCGTCAATACTTGCCCATTCCCACTCTTCGGGGTATTTTGCCGCCGTCCACAGACTGATATTTTCTTCAATAGCTTCTTCCATCATATTTTTAATCGCCGCGCTTATGTCTTCGCCTTCCAAAATAGAATTACGCAGAGCGTAGACGGCTTCGCGCTGTTTGTTCATCACATTGTCAAAATCTATAAGCTGTTTTCTTATGTCAAAATTCATTCCTTCAACTTTTCTCTGCGCGCTTTCTACAGCTTTAGATATCCACGGATGCTGAATATCTTCCCCCTCTTTAAGCCCAAGTTTTTGCATAAGACCAGACATTCTGTCGCTTCCAAAAAGCCTCATAAGCTCGTCTTCGGTTGAAAGAAAAAATCGCGAAGATCCCGGATCGCCCTGACGTCCTGCGCGACCTCTGAGCTGATTGTCAATTCTTCGCGATTCGTGTCTTTCAGTTCCTATAATATGAAGCCCGCCCGCTTTTTTTACTTCTTCGTTTTGAACGACGTCTCCCGCGCCAAGCACAATGTCCGTTCCTCTTCCCGCCATATTAGTAGCTATAGTCACGGAACCTTTAGCGCCCGCGTTTGCAATGATTTGCGCTTCAAGCTCGTGATATTTTGCGTTTAAAACCTGATGCGGTATTCCTTTTTTGCGAAGCATCGCCGAAATCTGCTCTGATTTTTCTATAGAACGCGTTCCGACAAGAACTGGTTGTCCGCGCCTCCAGCATTCTTCAATTTCATTTACTATGGCATTGTCTTTTTCTCTTACGGTTCGGTAAATTACGTCGGGATGGTCTTTCCTTATCATAGTATTATTAGTCGGCACGGCGACAACGCCGAGCTTGTAAATTTCCCAAAATTCCGCAGATTCTGTAGAAGCCGTGCCTGTCATGCCCGCTATCTTTTTATACATTCTGAAAAAATTTTGAAATGTAATTGTGGCAAGCGTTTGGTTTTCATCGGCGATTTGCAGGTTTTCTTTAGCTTCTACGGCTTGATGAAGCCCGTCAGACCATCTTCTTCCGGGCATAAGCCTTCCCGTGAACTCGTCGACAATAATCACTTCGCCGTCTTTTACTACATATTCAACGTCTCTGCGGTATAAATTGTGCGCCCTTATAGCCTGCGTTATGTGATGAACCCATTCAGACTGCAAATCTTCGTAAATATTTTTTATCCCTAAAATTTTTTCCGCTTTTTGAACGCCCTGTTCGGTAAGAACTACGCTGTGGTTTTTCTCGTCTATTAAATAGTCGTAGCCTTTAGATAAATCTACGCCCTCGTATTTTGCTTTGATTTCTTCGCTTTCCGTAATTTTGCGCCCTTTTAAAAGAGGAACTATTCTGTCTGAAACATAATATTTATCGGTGGACTGTTCGCCCGCGCCTGAAATAATAAGCGGCGTGCGCGCCTCGTCTATTAAAATTGAGTCCACTTCGTCTATAATAGCGTAATTTAGCGGACGGATAACTCTGTCGTCTTTTGAGATAACCATATTGTCTCTTAAATAATCAAAGCCAAGTTCGTTATTTGTCACATATGTTATGTCGCAGTTATAAGCCGCTTTTCTTTCGTCGTTTTTTGCGTCGTGTCCGATATTTCCGACGGTAAGCCCTAACTTTTCATAAATTACGCCCATCCACTCTTTGTCTCTTTTTGCAAGGTAATCGTTTACCGTCACTATATGCACGCCTTTTGAAGAAAGAGCGTTTAAATACGCGGCAAGCGTAGCCACAAGCGTTTTCCCTTCGCCTGTGCGCATTTCGGCTATTTTTCCTTTATGCAAAATATATCCGCCGATAAGCTGAACGTCAAAATGACGCAGCCCTATGGTTCTTATAGACGCTTCTCTTACGCAGGCAAACGCTTCGGGCAAAATATCGTCAAGCGTTTCGCCTTTTTCCAAACGCGCCCGAAACTCAACAGTTTTGCCTTTCAATTCGTCGTCAGAAAGTTTTTGTATAGACGGTTCCAACGCGTTGACTTTCTCAACTATAGGTTTAATAGCCTTAATATCTCTTTCATTTTGCGACCCAAACATCGCCCCTAAAATATTTTTTAACATTTCATATTCCTTTACGAGTGTCTCTAAAAACCCTACTCCCCGTCCGAGCCTGCGCCTTGAGAGACATTATCTCTGCGGCATTTCTTCATCAGAAAATTTGTCCGTCCTTGCTCTTAGGACGCGGCTTACATTTTCTTCTTTGAACTGCCGCAAAATTCACGGCAATTACGTACATTATAGGTTTTT
>JAISLV010000155.1 GCA_031277075.1 Endomicrobium sp.
TCGTAGTATTTATTTTTAAGTTTTTTTACCGAATCGTCAATTGCGGACAAAATAAGATTTATTTTTTCGCGGTCTTGGGCTATTCTGCCCAATCTTTGAAGATTGTCCATATAAATCCGTTTTGATTCAAGTCCTTTGATAAGCCCGTTTCTTGATTTAACGGCAGAAAAGTATTCGGCTCCTGTAAGTCTTCCCGTTTCAAGCATTTTATCAAGCAAATCCGTTTTCTTTCCCAAGTTTATTTCCGAAGACAGCCAGCTTGTGTCTATGTCGCCGTAAGCGCCTTCAAGAAACACATTCGCAACGCCGTATTTGTCGTCAAAGAATTCTATAATTTTGCTTATATTTTTTTGAACGCCGGGATGACAGTGCAAATCCTGTATGCTTATTACAAGCCTGTCCGACGCCGCAAAATGCGAAGAAACGATTTTTCCGTAGGAATAAGGCAGGCTAAAATCGCCGAATATATGATTGTCATTTTTTACCGTTGGAATCCCGTCAATAACGGCGGATACGGCGGGTCCGTAAGAAAATGAAAGAAGAAAACAATTCAAGACAAAAGCGGAAATATATTTTTTGAATTTTCTATCAATATCCATTGCCGTTTTCCTTAAAAGGATATACAAAATACGATAATTCTTTTATACCTACGCAATTCCCCGAACGTAAAATCGTCGGGAAATTATTTGATACTCCTACAGTTGTCGTTTGCCGTCATGCTGAACTCGTTTCAGCATCTGACGTTAAACGACAGACGCTGAAATAAACAAACAAGCCGAAAACTTTGAAAACTATATTTTCAAAGTTTTCGGCTTTTAAAAATTCAAGCGGCGAATTTGCATCTTCAAAATCAAAAACTTTCCGGCGCGGCGGACTGTTTTATGCCGCCGAGAGGATTTGTTTTATGGTTTGCGTTGAAGCAAAAGCCCCGTCTTTGAAAGTTTCCATAGCTTTGTTTATGCCCGACGCGGCTGCGGATTCGCTTACCACAGTAAGAGCTTGTTTTGCTTGAGCTTTCTTTTCTTGGGCTTTCTCTTTGGAATCGTCTGCAAACGGGTCTGCCAAAATTTCGTTTATAAACGGATTATTGTCGTTTTTAAGTTCAAATAAAGTCTTATTGCCGTCTAAGAGCGTTCTTTGCTCGTCTAATAAAGCCTTTATTTTATCGGAAGACATATCTTCGCCGTTTAACGCCATATACAGCATTAAACTTCTTATTGCGTTTCTGTCGCTTATAACGACCCCGCTTACATAGTCGTTTTTGTCAGTTCCAGTTCTGCCTACGGCGGACAAATATTGTCTCTCAAGATAATTTTCAACCGCAGCTCTTAAATAGGCCTTTGCGCTAGCGTAGCTTTGAGCGGTGTTTTCTTTTGCGCTGCCTGCAACGTATTGATACGCAACGCTGTCTTCTCTAATTCCCGCGAGTTTTAAAGCTGAAATCATAGTCTCAAACATAGCCGCGCCTCTTTGCGCATCCGCAAACATTGAGGCTTCAGCTTCAGAAATAGGTTTTATAAATTCTTTTAACCCCTGTATTTTGTCTGAGTCTATATTAAGCGTATAGTCGGAATTTAACGATTTTCTATAAGAGGTTTCGTATCTCTTTTGCGCTTTCATTTTAGTTTTATCGGATTTATCTTTTGATATGCCCGACGTGTTTTTCATAAAAGCCGCGACAATTCTCCCTTGAGCCAAAGTAAGCTCGTCGCCGCTTGATATGCCTTCTATTTCAACGGCAAGCGGCGAACCCTCGTAATCGCCCGCTTCGTCTAAAGCGTTTTTAATATCTTTCGCGCTTATTTTTTCGCCTGATATTTTTACAATGCGGGTAAATCCTTTTACAAAATCGCCGCTTATGTTTTTGTCAAGAGTTACATAATTTTGCGCTTCAATAGCGTATTTTGCCGATATTTCTTTTATAGCTCCCAAAACCGCTTGAGCGTCCTGTAAAGACAAACCGCTTAAATCGGCGTATATTCCGTCGAAACCGGCTTCAAACGCGTGTTGAATAAAATTGCGGTTGACGCTTCTGTCGGCATTGAGCAAGTCCGCCGCGCTTAAATCGGCGACTTTCCGTATTTCTCTGCCTGTGCTAAGCAAGTTTCTAACTCTGTTGATTTCCGCAGTATCGGCGGCTTTTTCGCCTTTTATTCTCTCGTTTCTTAAATTTTCTATAACGTCCTTTATATTTGCGGAACTAACCCTTGCGATAGATACGTTTTTGCTCTTCTCATTGTTCATATACCTTTGCGCCGCGGAAATATTTGACAAAGCGTTTGCGGAATCAACGTTTATTGTAAGCCCAAATTCATGCCCCGGCATTTGCCAAGCCGCTCCCAATTCTTTTACGGAAGCCATTTCGGCGCTTAATTCTCCGATATTTGTAAGTTCGCTTTTTTCGGTAAAATAGTTTTTCTTATTTTCGCCGCTGAGTTCAAGGAAAGAAGTTCTTCTTTGAGCAAGTTCCCCTTGAGCCGACGCGGAAATTTTACGGCTTTCAATGCCGCCGCTGTAGACTATCATACCTACGCCGCTGACGCCCAGACTATACTGCATTTGGCGTCTGTCGTTTTCTATGTCTGCGGCAAAATAAGGTATTGACGTTTCGTATATTTCGCGCTTAATGTCGTTGATATTAGCGCCAGCCGCTTCTATGGCTGAGGTTAGAGACGGGCTCAGTTTTACGACGGCGGCTATGCGCGCAATATTTCCGTCTTCAACCGCATAATGCTCAACTTTAACGTTATATTTTTTACCGTTGTAAATATAAGGCGTCACCGTATTAGGATTTAAACGTTTGCTGCCTGCGGGTTTTGCCTGAGCCTGCTCTATTACCGCGCTTACTAAACCTGCAAAAGACGCGGAACGCGCTTCGGGTAAAGCCTTATCGCCGACAAACAGCTGCAGACTTGCGTCTGTGGATTTATCCCTGCGCTCAGAAGCAATATTGTTTTCAATCCATTTCTTTAGGCTTGCAGCCAAAGGATTAACGCTGTCTTTTATACGCTCTTGCAAAGTTTTCCTTACAAGAACTTCTACGGGAACGTTTATTATATTTTCTATGCTCGGCTCAATTCCTCTATCTTTCAAAATTTTTTCTCTGTCTTTAAGCCAATTTTCATTTTCGCTTATCGCTATTACCGCCGCGACAGGTATAATAAACCCTAAATTTTGAGGATCAATGCCGAAATTTCTCAGCCTATCTTCCACCGCATTTATTTCATTTACGGATAAATTAAGAGTTTTTTTGCTTACTCTTAAGCGGTTGTCGGATAATAGAGCGCGTTTTGCGTCAAGCTCTTTTTGAGCTTGCAAGCTGCGCTCTTGCTCCGCCGCAGATTTTGCGGCTTCTATGTCGCCTACAACATCGTCGTAATTTACATCTGACGGAATTTTAAATTCCACAATATTCCTATCGCCGTCAATCTTTATTTCCACAGAAGGATACTTTGCCTGTATCTCTGGAACTCTGCCTACAGGAAACGTAAAATCTTGCGTAATTATCTTAAAATCGTCTTTGGAACTCGCGTCGGCAGGTTTTGCCAAATCGGCGGGCTTTTGCTGACCTGCTTCGGACTTAGATTTGGCTGCCGCGGCTTTTTCGGCTTCTATGTCGCGGATAACATCGTCGGAGTTTACATCTGACGGAATTTTAAACTCCACAATATTCCTATCGCCGTCAAT
>JAISLV010000184.1 GCA_031277075.1 Endomicrobium sp.
CAGACCAAGCACTTTTTTTGGAAACGGCATAGTTGCGCACGTAGGAATGGCCGTTCCATTTTGTAACGATATAAGAGAAGTTATACATCAGTCGGTTTACGAGCTTGGCATTGAACACCATTTCGGCGGAATATATGTTTGCATAGAAGGTCCGCAGTTTTCAACGAAAGCTGAAAGCGAAACAAATAGAACGCTTGGCTTTTCAGTGGTCGGCATGACCGCTGTCCCCGAAGCAAAACTCGCAAGGGAAGCCGAAATTTGTTATGCGAACGTTTCTTTGGTCACAGATTTTGACGTTTGGAAAGACGGCGAAGAAGTTACAAACGACGCAGTAATTGCCGCAATGAGCTCAAATATTTCAAACGCCAAACGCGTGATAAAAGATTTAGTCTTAAAGCTATCAAACAGAGAATGCAAATGTTCCTGCCGCGACGCGCTTAAAACGGCTATAATGACCGCGCCCGAGAAACTTTTAATAAGCCCGTCCTATAATGATTTAGCTTTGCTTTTAGGCAAATACTATAGCAAATGAGACTGTAGACGCTCTGCGTCTACCGCATAAAAGCTATGATAAAATCTTAGTTGCCGCCGCTGCGCGGTAGAGCTGATGTCTAGCGGTTCCTGTAAATATTTCTCATGCATTTGCCGCGATAGACGCTCCGAAACTTCTGCGGGCAAAATTTTTTTTACATGCGTTTATGCTTGTCTGCGTTCATACTTTTTAAAATGAATCCCAAATATAAAGAGCTGCTTGGCGCGGCAAAAGCCGCCGCTCAAAATTCTTATTCGCCTTATTCGCATTTTGCCGTCGGGAGCGCGGTTTTATGCTCTAACGGCGAAATTTATTTGGGCGCAAATATTGAAAACGCGTCGTATTCTCTTACAAACTGCGCGGAACGTTCCGCTTTGTTTAACGCGCTGTCAAACGGGCAAAAAGAAATTTCTGCCATAGCCGTTTGGACAAAAAGGGGCGGAGTTTTCCCGTGCGGCGCGTGCCGTCAAGTTATTTTAGAACTCGCTCCGAAATCCGATATTATAATCAACGATATTAACGGCAAAATTCTCGTCTTAAAACTCTCAGACCTCCTGCCTTTTTCATTTGACAAAGAGAACTTAAAATGAGCAAAGTTCAAATAGCGCAAATGCTCGTAAATCTTTTGGGCGGGCTGGCTTTTTTGCTTTTTGGAATGAGCTATATAAATTCTTCTTTGCAAAAAGCGGCGGGACAAAAGTTCCGTTCTATACTCGCATCTCTAGCGTCTTCAAGACTAAAAGGCGTATTCTCGGGTTTTTCCCTTACAGCGTTAAATCAGTCAAGCTCTGCGACAATGCTTCTTGCCGTAAGCCTTGTCGGCGGCGGACTTATGACGTTTTTTCAGTCAATGTCGGTGTCTTTGGGCGCGTCAATAGGCTCTACGGTTACGGGGCAGCTTGTGGCGTTTCGCCTTTCGCATTATGCCGTCGCTATTATTGCGGCGGGCTTTTTTATTTCCTTTATTTTTAACGGAAAAAGAGCGGGATATGCGGGCAGAGCCGTTTTTGGTTTCGGCATTTTGTTTTACGCGATGAAATTGATGTCAGACGCTTTAGCTCCTATAGCCGCAGACCCTTATTTTATAGGTTTTATAGCGCGCATAGAAACGCCGGTTTTTTCTATACTTGCAGGCATAGCTATAACTATGATAATGCAGTCAAGCGGGGCTGTGGTGGGAATGATTATAGCTTTCGCAACTTCGGGCGTTTTAACGCTTGAACAGGCGGTCTCTATGGCTTTAGGCTCTCAAATAGGAACGTGCATAACGGTGGTTTTAGGGTCTTTTTACTTGCCGAGAAACGCAAAAAGAATTGTCATCTGGCAAATTTTACAGCAGACCGCCGCCGTAATTATGATTTATCCTTTTTTGAGTTTCTTCTCGGTAAACGGCGAAGGGGCGTGGTTTGTTTTTGTAAAATGGTTCGCAAAAACTTTTTTCTTTTCAGAAAGTCTCGGCAGACAAATAGCTATGTCGCACACTTTGGCGGCAGTTTTAAACGCCGCGGTAATGCTTCCGTTTTTGCCTTATCTCCAAAAAGCCGCTTACAAAATTTATCCTTTTAAAGAAGAGGAAATGACTTTTGGGACGATTTACATAGACATAAAAAATATTGAAAAAAACGCCGATAAAGCGCTTTTATTGTTAAATAAAGAAATGCAAAGAATGTGCGGATTTGTTTTTGATATGTTTTCAAATTCAATAAAAGCCGTCGGCGCGTCCGACCTGTCTTTGGCGGAACATATCTCTTACAAAGGCGTAAGAATTAGCATATTAAACAAAGAAATAATCCCATATATTGCAAAAGTAGGGCAGAAAAGGCTTACGGGCGGGCAATCGCGCCAAGAAATAAGGCTTTTATATATTTTGTCCGATTTAGCCGAAATCGCAGATATTATAGACAGAAACATTATGAACATAGCCAAAAAGAAAATAGGCGGATTTATACGGTTTTCAGACGAGGGGTGGCAGGACATAAAAAAACTTCACGCTCTTGTAGATTCAAATTTTGCAAAACTTCTAAACGCTTTTGAAACGGGCGATAAAGACATTGCAAAAGAAGTAAGCCAAGCAAAGCGCGCGGTAAAACAAGCCGAAACCGAACTCAAGCAAAAACATATAGCCCGCCTGCACGCAGACCTAAAAGAATCTATAGAAAGTTCGGGTCTTCACATGGAAATTTTAGACCAATACACAAGAATCAACTCTTTAGTCTGCGACATTGGAAGAGTTATTTCAACGGATAATTAAAATTTGAGAATTGCAGGCTTCAAAACGCGTAATGCAAAAGCTCAAAGGCATTAATATTAGGCTTTTTTGCTGTTACCTGACTTGACCGCTTTTGCGACCGCACAGATTAGAGTTTTTTTACAAGTTTTTGCATTCCAATTAAGCAACTAGGCAGCTAAACAAAGGCAGACCTTGAAAGAGACACTGAAAAAACAAAAAACAGCAGACCCTGAAATAAATTCAGGGCGATGCTCCGCATCGGTTTTGGGCGACGGCGATGGGGCGCAAAGCCTATCATTGCCGTGCCTGTCATGCTGAACTTGTTTCAGCATCTGCCGTTTGAAAAAACGGTCAAGTTGTGTAATTACAACATTATAAACTTTCAGTGAGCAAGAATAAAAACATGAAAAAATTTTATCATTAATAATCGCAGTATTATTTATAAAAAGCTAAACATTTTGACATTTAATTGACAAGTTATTTTTTATTTTGTAGATTTTTTGCATATTTAAAATTTTGCTATTTGCTGAGGGGATACTTGCTCATGCGCTTTTGTTTTAGAGAATATAAAGAGACGGCAGGATATACGCGTAATAAAGCGTTTTGCTTTGCAATTTTAGGCAAAAAGTTAGGCTTGCGGCAGACCAGACCAGACCAGACCAGACCAGACCAGACCAGACCAGACCAGACTAATAATTAGCACATACTCATACATATACATATATAAAC
>JAISLV010000057.1 GCA_031277075.1 Endomicrobium sp.
AAAACGTCGGCATACTCCGGGTTTAAAGCGGAAGAAAAAACGATTTGTTTTTTTGAGCTAACTCTTAAAGCTAAAATAGCGGCTTCTGCAACCGCAGAAGCTCCGTCGTAAAGCGAAGCGTTTGAAACGTCTAAGCCGGTAAGGGCGCAAATCATGCTTTGATATTCAAAAATGGCGGCAAGAGTTCCTTGACTTGCTTCAGCCTGATAAGGCGTATACGCGCTCCAAAATTCGCTGCGCGAAATTATTTCGCCGACAAGCGACGGAATATAGTGGTCGTAAATACCCGCGCCTCTAAAAACGGCAAACGTTTTATTTTTTGCCGCCAATCCTTTGAAAATTCTTAAAAGTTCTTGTTCGCTGTGTCCGCCCGATATGTTTAATTCTTTTGCGCGGAGTTCTTTCGGTATATTATCAAAAAAAGCCTCGCAGTTTTGCGCTCCTACGGCTTCAAGCATTTTTTTTGTATCTTCCGGGCTATTTTGCGTATATTCCATTTTTCTCTCTGATAAAATATAAATTATATGTCGTATGTTGCTTAGCGGTCTAACCAGCTAACGCGCGTTTGCCGCCTGAAGTATCAGCGAGGTAATTTGCCATCCTTGCCGTTGCCAGATGTCTACGCGTCGGCTTTACTTTTCTGTCATTAAACTACAAACGACAGACCCTGAAACAAGTTCAGGGTGACGGGCAAAAGACCCTGAAATAAGTTTAAGGGACGACAGAGAGATTTGTCTTTGCCTTTACCTAGCCGCATTCTTTGCTTTTTGTCTTTTTTTCGTTGCCATGCGTCCATACATCTATTTAATATGGGTTCTTATTTTTTTTAACAGTTCGTCTATTTTTGTATAAAGAATTTCAACGCCGTTAAAATCGTTTATAAAGACTATGTCGGCTAAAGCGGCGGTTTTTGTAAGCTGTTGACCTGCGCCTGAAGTTTGCGATTCTCTCTTTTCAAGCTCAATAAATTTTTCAAGCGTCTGCGGGTCGCCTTCTCTTTGTCTTTTTTGCATTCTTGCAAAACGCGTTTTTATGGGCGCGTCTACATTTATTAAAACAAAGCCGCCGTTTTTACGCAGCTCGGCGACTTCGGCTGGATGCCTTATAGAAGTAATACAATAATTTTTTCCGTCTTCCATTTTTGAAATAGCTTTTTTGGCAAGAACGCCGTTTCCGTTTTGCGCTCTTAAATTTGAGCCGAAAACGATTAAATTTTCACGCGTAGGCTCAATTCCATTCTCTTTCATCGCGTCTCTAATAATATCGGAAAGCGAAAAATGTCCAAATCCTTGCGAATTTACGATATAATCCGCGACAGTATCTTTACCTGAACAATAAGAACCCGTTAAACCTATAATCATTCTTTCTCCAGACAGTCGCCCAAAGATACGGCGGCTTTTTAATCGCCGACATTTGCGCATTTACGACGCTTCGCCTATTTTTATCGCCTCTTCCAAACTAAAATCGTCTGTATAAAGCGCGCTTCCGACAATTGCGGCTATGACGCCGCTTTTTTCAAGTTTTTTTAGCTTAGCAATGTCTTTTACCGTTTTTACGCCGCCTGAAGCTATTATTCTCATTTTCATTTTCGCAAGTTTTTTTATGCCCGAAATGTCTGGTCCCGTAAGCATGCCGTCGCGGGAAATATCGGTGTATAAAATCTCTTCAACGCCTATTTCTTTTAGCTGTTTTGCAAGCTCCAAAACTTCAACATGCGTAATGTCTTTCCAGCCGCCTATCGCCACTTTGCCGTCTTTTGCGTCAATAGCGACTATTATTTTGTCCGCTCCGTATTGAGCGACGGCTTTTCTTACAATGTCGGGGTTATAGACGGCGACCGTTCCCAAAATTGCGTAAGACGCGCCCGCGTCAAAAAGCTCTTTTACGGCGTCAAGCGTTCTTATTCCGCCGCCGACTTCAACGGGAATATCCACAGCCTCGCAAATGTCTTTTATAATTTTTTTATTTTGTCCTACGCCGTTAAAAGCGCCGTCTAAATCAACCACGTGAATTCTTTGCGCGCCTTTTGCTTTCCAAAGTTTTGCAATAAAAACAGGATTGGTTGAATGTATCGTTTCCGCGTCTATTTTCCCCTGTTTAAGCCTTACTGAATTACCTTGCCTTATGTCTATTGCCGGTATGACTATCATAGCGATAATATCCTTTTGTAAAATTTATGCGGCGGTTAAAATGCAAAAACAAAAATCTGCCGCCGCATAGCCTATTTAGCCGCTTCTATAAAATTCATTAATATTTTTAAGCCTTTTTCCCCGCTTTTTTCGGGGTGAAATTGGCTGCCCCAGACGTTTTCAAAAGCTACGGAAGAACAAAAATCAATTCCGTAATTGCAAAAAGAAGACGCTTTTGTTTTGTCTTTAGGCATTGCGTAATACGAATGCACAAAATAAAAATTTTCCTTGTCTTCCACGCCGTTAAACATTTGTTTTGCTCCGTCTGTATGCGTTTGATTTACGGAGTTCCAGCCGATATGCGGGATTTTTAAGGTATGAACGTCAAATTCAAACTTCTTAACTTCGCCCTCAACAATATTTAGTCCTTCGTATACGCCGTTTTCATAGCCTGTAGTAAAAAAAAGCTGAAACCCCAAACATATACCGTATAGCATTTTCCCGCTTTTAACGTAAGAGCGCAAAGCCTCGTTAAAACCTTGCGTTTTTAAAAAATTTACCGCAGGACCAAAAGCGCCTACGCCGGGAAGAATAGCCGCGTCGTATTGTAAAAGTTCGTTGGGCAAACTTATAACGTCCGCTTTCAGAGGCAAGCTCTTAGCGCAAAAATTTAAAGCGTTAAGCACGCTTTTAATATTCCCAAAACCATAGTCAATTACGGCAATGTTTTTCATTTTATTGAAGAACGCCTTTTGTGGACGGTATGCTTTTTTGTTTTTTTGAAATTGTTATCGCTTGTTTTAAAGCTCTTGCTGCGGCTTTGAATATGCTTTCGGCTATATGGTGATTGTTTCTTCCTTTTAGCATTTTTATATGCAGGTTCATTCCCGCATTGCTTGCGAAAGCGTAAAAAAATTCCTGTATCAAATCGTAATTAAAACCCGTTTTTTGAAATTTTATTTCGGCTTCATAACTCAAATAAAATCTGCCCGATAAATCTAAAGCGACATAACTTAAAGCCTCGTCCATAGGAAGCAAGAAATGACCGTAGCGCGCTATGCCCTTTTTATCGCCCAAAGCCTGTTTTAAAGCAAGCCCCAAAGTTATGCCTAAATCTTCAACTAAATGGTGGTCGTCCACGCGAGTATCGCCTGAGGCGTTTATTGCTAATGAAATCCCCGAATGCGCGGCAAAAAGCGTAAGCATGTGGTCTATAAAACCTATATCGGTCAAAATTTTAGGCTCTGCCGCTTTATCAAGATTAAGGGCGACGCAAATATCGGTTTCCTTTGTTTTTCTTTCAATAAACGCTTTGCGCTGCTTCATATTTTATACCCTCTAAAAAAGAGAAAGCGGAACATTATTTGGGTGTCTCTAAAAACCCTAATGCCCGTCCTTACCGCGCCTTTTGCGGCATTTTGGCATCAGAAAATTTGTCCGTCCTTGCTCTTAGGACGCCCTTCATTTTCTTCTTTGAACTGCCGCAAAATTTGCGGCAATTACGAACATTATAGGTTTTTGCAAGACGCCCATTTGTTTATCCGCCAATTTTCTGACTGCAGTATTTTCCGTATTTTAGTTCAACGGTTTATGTTTTACTGCGCTGGCTAAACCGTATCTTTTTACCTCTATTGTTTTAAGAGCGTTTTCAAGTTTGTCCATAAGTTCTATGTCGTCTTCGCTGTATTCATATGCGAATTCGGATTTTTCAGAAGAGCCTTCGGCAGATTGGCTAATTAAAAACAAAATATATTCCATTTCTCTTTGCGATAAATTAATTTTCACAAAACGCTCCTTTCAACAGCCGACTTCTTGTGATAAGCCATTCCTTCGGCTTGAGCAAGAGCAGCTATCTCTTTATAGGCTTTTTTATTTTTTTTATTTAATTCAATATAAGAAGTTCTTTTTAGAAAAGTCGCCGCCGACAGCCCGCTTGCAAATTTCGCGCTGGCGTTTGTAGGCAAAACATGAGAAGGTCCCGCCCAATAATCGCCCGCCGCGGTAGGCGTTTGCCAGCCCGCAAAAACCGCTCCTGCATTTTTCACGTCCTTTACAAGTTTTGCGTAATCTTTTACCAAAAGTTCTAAATGTTCGGGCGCAAGAGCGTTTGTTTTTTCAACCGCTTTATTTAAAGAGCAACGCTCAATTACGACTTGTTTAAGAGCTTCTTTTGGAAGCAAAGCTTTTATTTTTGCAATTTTAGTTTTGCATTCGCAAAACAAATAAGCTCTCGCCATTGGGTCGTGTTCAACCTGCGCCATAATATCGGCGGCGGCGTATTTTTCGGGAACGTCCCTATCGGCAATAATTGCCACTTCGCTGGGACCAGCCAAAGAATCTATGCCGACGTCGCCAAAAACTTGTCTTTTTGCTTCGTTCACATACATATTTCCAGGACCTGCTATAATATTTACTTTTTCTATCGTTTCAGAACCGTAAGCCAAAGCTGCTATAGCCGCAATGCCGCCTACTTTATATATCTCTTTTACCGCGCAAATTTTTGCCGCGTATAAAACTTCGGCGGTTATATTCTTGGGCGGACTTACTATAACTATTCTTTCAACGCCTGCGGCTTTTGCCGCAACGGCTGTCATTATCACTGTGGACGGATATGGAAATCGTCCGCCGGGAATATAAAGACCCGCCGAAGAAACAGGCGTATAAAACTGCCCTGTAATCACGGAATTTTTAACGTATTTCCAAGATTTTTTAATTTGAGAAAGCTCGCGTTTATGAAATGCCAAAACATTGGCGTAAGAGGTTTTTATAGCCCGTTTAAACTCGGGCGAAACGTTTTCTGAAGCGGCGTCTATCTCTTTTTGAGATACTCTGTATCCGCTTTTTGACAAATCAACGCCGTCAAAACGCTTTAAATATTTCAAAACGGCTTTATCGCCGTTTTTTCTTACGTCTTCAATTATATCGGCTGTATAATTTCGTATCTGCTTCTTATCCATTTGAAAGATTATACAAAAAACAAAACGGATACTCAAACGGAAGAATTCAAAGTTTAGAGTGAAGAATAGCCGCCGCTTTCATCTTGACTTTTCCGCGCCTTTGCGCAGGCTCAAACGGAGTACCGCGCTTGTATTTTGTCATTTTTGGAGTAAAATGAAATGTTCTATGTTGCCTTTAGGTCCTTTTAAGCCTGAATCTGTTTCTGATATAAGCGTAAATCCTAGCGTTAAAGCGAAAGTTTTTATTTTATTTATAGCTTTTTGGCGCAGGGTTTCGTCGCGCACGACGCCTTTTTTAACTTCGGACGCAGTGAGTTCAAACTGCGGCTTTATCATCGCTAAAACTTTTCCGCCGTCTTTGATTGACTTATACGCGGCGGGCAAAATTTTATCAAGCGATATAAAAGACACGTCTATGGCGGCAAAATCTATAGGGTCTTTTATTAAAGAGACGTCAAAATATCTGAAATTTACGTTTTCTACGTTAATTACTCTCGGGTCTTTGCAGAGTTTATAATGAAGCTGTTTCTCGCCGACGTCAACAGCGTAGACTTTTGACGCGCCTTTTTGAAGCATACAATCCGTAAAACCGCCCGTTGACGCGCCTATATCTAAACAGATAAAACCCGAAACGTCTATATTTAAAGCGTTGAGAGCGGATTCAATTTTCAACCCGCCGCGCGATACGTAAGGATTTGCGTTTTTTATTTCTATAATGTCTTCTTTGCAGACGGGAGTTCCCGCTTTTAATGCGGGTTGACCGTTTACGCAGACGCAGCCGCTCATAATATAGGCTTGAGCCTTAGTCCTTGTTTGCGCAAGACCTTTTTCAAAAATTACTACGTCAAGACGTTTTACGTCAAGCCGTTTTTTGTTTTTCATTTTTTGCATTGCCGTTTTGAAGCGTTTGTAAAGCGGTTTCAGCTATGTTTTCAGCGGTAAGCCCGTATTTTTTCTTTAATATTTTAATGTTGCCGTGTTCTATAAATTTATCTGGCAGACCTATATTTACAACCCGCGCGTCCGTATTGCATAAAAAAGATTTTACGCTTTCGCCAAAACCTCCGCTTAAAGCGTTTTCTTCAACTGTGATAATGTTTTTAATTTTTAAAGCTATTTCTTTTATCATTTCTTCGTCAAGCGGTTTTAAAAATCTCATATTTACAACAGCCGCGTCAACATGCGATTTTTTCAAAATTTCCGCAGCTTTTAAACAAGTTTCTACGTGGTTTCCCACAGCCAAAAGAGCGATGTCTGAACCTTCTGACATTATTTTAGCTTTCCCTATTTGCAAAACAGAAGCGGTTTTATCTAACTTTACTCCAATACCCGCGCCCCTTGGGTATCTTATAGCGCACGGTTTATTTGAATTCAAAGCCGTTCTCAACATATTCTGAAGTTCGTTTTCGTCTGACGGCGACATTATTACAAGGTTGGGTATATGTTTTAAAAATGATAAATCAAAAACTCCGTGATGAGTTCCGCCGTCTTCGCCTACAAGTCCCGCTCTGTCTAGCGCAAAAATCACGGGAAGATTTTGCAAAGCTACGTCGTGAATTATATTGTCAAAAGCTCTTTGCGCAAAAGTTGAATACACTGCGCACACAGGTTTAAAGCCCGCAGCCGCCATACCCGCCGCAAAAGTTACGGCATGCCCTTCGGCTATGCCGACGTCAAAATATCTGTCGGGGTAAAGTTTGGCAAATTTATCAAGCCCCGTGCCTTCGGGCATAGCGGCTGTTATAGCTATGATTTTGTCGTCCGTTTTTGCAAATTTTATTAAAGCGTCCGAAAACGCCTGCGTATAAGTAAGCCCTGAAAATTTTACAGATTCGCCCGTATCTTTGTTAAATTTCCCAACTCCGTGAAATTTTGTAGGGTTTTCTTCGGCGGGAATATAGCCTTTGCCTTTTTTTGTTATAACGTGAAGCAATACGGGACCAGACATATTTTTTATGTTTGAAAGTATTGTGACAAGATTATTTATATCGTGTCCTTGAACGGGACCTATATACGTAAAACCCATTTCTTCAAAAAGCATGCCGGGAAAAAGCATTACTTTAGCGCGTTTTATAAGCCTGCCAAAAGGCGACCCGAAATTATGAAAACGGCTTACAACTCTCATTATTTTTTCTTCAACTCTTTTCACTGTGCCTATTGTAAGAAGTTTTGCAAAATAACCCGCTATCGCTCCGACTTTTTGCGATATAAACATTTCATTGTCGTTTAAAATAACAAGCATATCTTTTTTTAAATGCCCTGCGTTTTGCAAGCCCTCAAAAGCAAGACCGCCCGTCATAGAACCGTCGCCTATAACCGCTGCCACCTTGAATTCTTCGTTTTTTAAATCTCTTGCAACGGCAAAACCTAAAGCGGCGGAAATAGACGTTGAAGAATGCCCGACGCCGAAAGCGTCGTGTTCAGATTCGCACCTGCGCGGAAAACCGCTTATTCCGTTATGGCTTCTTAGAGTGTGAAATTTGTCTTTTCTGCCCGTTAAAATTTTGTGAGCGTAAGCCTGATGCCCGACGTCCCAAATTATTTTATCTTTCGGAGAATCAAAAACATAGTGAAGCGCAACGGCTAAATCTGTAGCGCCAAGACTTGGCGCAAGATGTCCGCCCGTCTCTGAAACCACATCTATAATTTTTTCTCTGATTTCCTCTGCGACTTTAGGAAGATTTTCTCTTTTAACTTTTTTTAAATCGCTCGGGCTGTTTATGTTATCTAAAAAAGACAATGTTACCTCCAACTAATGCAGCTAAGAAGTTAGGCAGCTAGGAAGTTAAGCAACGGCAAAGACAACAACAAACGCGACAGACATATAGGTGTCTCTAAAAACCCTAATGCCCGTCCGAGACTGCGCCTTGAGAGACATTGTCTCTGCGGTATTTCTACATCAGAAAATTTGTCCGTCCTTGCTCTTAGGACGCCCTTCATTTTCTTCTTTGAACTGCCGCAATATTCACGGCAATTACGTACATTATA
>JAISLV010000177.1 GCA_031277075.1 Endomicrobium sp.
TCGTAGGAGCATAATAGCCGTAATCCAAAAGTCTTTTTGCAATGTCTAAAGTTCTTACGCCGTTTTGCAAAACGGATTTCGGCGACAAAACAAATTCGTGCATACATTTCGTTCCCGCTTGAACGGGAATTTTCGGCGCGAGCTTTGAGAGCGTATAGTTGGCGTTTAAGACGGCTTTTTCAGAAGCGTTTTTTAAACCTTTTGCGCCCAGCGCTTTTATATAAACGTAAGCTCTTAAAATTACGGGAAAGTTTCCGAAAAAGGCTTTCATTTTCCCTATTGATTTGGGCTTGTTATAATTTAAAACGTATTTTGAATTTTTTATTTCAACGCGCGGCGCGGGTAAAAAAGGCTCTAAAAACGCTTTAACGCCTACGGGACCCGCTCCAGGTCCGCCGCCGCCGTGCGGCGTTGAAAAAGTTTTGTGCAAATTTATATGCATTACGTCAAAACCCATATCGCCGGGTCGGACAATGCCCATAACCGCGTTGAGATTTGCGCCGTCGTAATATAAAAGGCTTCCGTTTTCATGCGCGATTTTAGAAATTTCAACGATATTTTTTTCAAAAATCCCTAAAGTATTTGGCGCGGTAAGCATTATCGCCGCCGTATTTTTGTCAATCAAAGCCTTTAATTTCTCAGGCGAAACGCCGCCGTCGGGTTCGGATTTTAAAGGCGCAATTTCAAAGCCCGCCAAAGCGGCTGAAGCGGGATTTGTTCCGTGAGCGGAATCGGGAACTATTATCTTTGTTCTCTTTTGCTTAATTGACTTAAAGTATTTTGCGATAATTAACAATCCCGTAAATTCCCCGTGCGCGCCTGCGGCGGGCTGTAAAGAAAAAGCGTCCATACCTGAAATTTCGCACAAATCTTTTTCTAAAGAATACATTATTTCAAGCGTCCCCTGTAAAGTTTCAAAAGGCTGACAAGGGTGAATAGCGTTAAAGGCGTTAAACTTTGCAATGCTTTCGCTTATCAAAGGATTGTATTTCATTGTGCAGGAACCCAGCGGATAAAAAACTGTGGACAGAGCGTAATTTTTGCGGGAAAGATTTGTAAAATGTCTAAACAAATCGTTTTCGGCTGCGGACGGCAGCCCTATCGCGGAGTTTCTCTTATAATTTTCTTTAACTTCAAAATCAAAATCCACGTCGCAATTTAGACAATAAGCGGGCTTAACGTCAGAAGACAGCTCGTTTAATAATTTATCCATAATATTTTTCCCTTTACACGCTTGAAGTCAATCTTTGCCAGCGCCTTTGTCATTGCCGCCGTAGTAGTTTCACGTCATACTGAACTTGTTTCAGTATCTGCCGTTTGCCGTTGCCTTTTGCTTTTCAACGTTAATATTACAATACTTGACGATAAAATCAACGCTTTCCGCCTTATTTTTTATCATTTAAACATCTCAAACATATCTATTATCGTTTTTGCTATTTGTCCTAAAGGTTTTGCGGAGTCCATTGCTTTTTTACGCATTTCTTTATACGCCTCGTCTTCGTTCATATTAAACTTGCTCATCAAAATGCCTTTAGCTTTTTCAATGAGTTTTCTATCTTCAAGCTGATGTTTTAATTCGTCTACTTGATGTTCGTAGCCGCGCAATTTCTGCGTTAATTTCAACACAAGCGAAACAGTGTGATTTAAAACTTGTTCGTTAAGAGGTTTTGTAATGCAGAAAATATCAAGGGTATTTCCTTTTAAATCTTCAACGTATTCGCTCTGAGTTTGATTTGCCAATATTATAACGGGGCAAACGCGCGCGTCTTCAAGCATCTTTGCAAGCTCTATGCCAGTCATATCCGTCAACGAATAGTCCGTTATAACCAAATCTGGAAACAGCGACGAGGCTTTTCTAAAAGCCTCCCCGCCTGACGCGCAAGCGTCAACCGCGTCGTAAAGAGCGGTAACAAGCAAATTTTTCACTGTCGTTACAACCCGGCCTTGTGCCGCTATTATTATTTTGTATCTATCCATTTTTTATAGGAATACCCGCGTGAGTTTATAAACAAAGAATTTTAATTTTATACGCCATTTTTCAGGGAAAGCAAACGCTAAAAAACAAAGCCGCCGTTTTAGCGCTTTAATACAAAGACAAATACTCGTCTAGCTCCCACTGATGCACTTTGCTTATATAAGAAAACCATTCTTCGTTTTTTGCTTCAATGTATTTTTCAAATATGTGAGCGCCAAAAACGTTTTTCATAAATTCGCTGTTTTTAAACTCCGTAAGAGCTTCGTTTAAATCTACAGGCAGGTCGCCTATTTGATTTTTAGATTTTTCTTCTTTTGTCATTTTAAAAACGTTTTGTTCTACGGCTTTAGGCGGATTTATTTTATTTGTAACGCCGTCAAGTCCCGCAGCTAAACAAGCGGTCAAAACCAAATAAGGATTTGAAGACGGGTCGGGGCAGCGCAGCTCTACCCTTGAACTTGCTCCTCTTGCCGCTGGAATTCTGATAAGCGGGCTTCTGTTATGGCACGACCACGCTATATTTATAGGAGCTTCATATCCGGGCAAAAGCCTTTTATAAGAATTTACAAGCGGATTTGTAACAGCCGACATCTCGCGAATATGTTTAATAAGTCCCGCTATAAAATAATAAGCCGTAGAAGAAAGCTGCAAAACGTCTTTTTCATCGTAAAAAGCGTTTGAGCCGTCTTTAAAAAGCGACATATTAGTATGCATGCCAGACCCGTTTATGCCGGCTATAGGCTTTGGCATAAACGTCGCGTGAAGACCGTGTTTTTGCGCGACTGTTTTTACAACCATTTTAAAAGTATTTATATTGTCTGCGGTTTTTAAAGCGTCGGCGTATTTAAAATCTATTTCATGCTGTCCTCTTGCAACCTCGTGGTGCGACGCTTCAATTTCAAAACCCATATTTTCTAAGGTCAGGCACATATCGCGCCGCGCGTTTTCCCCCAAGTCCACAGGAGCTAAATCAAAATATCCCGCGTCGTCTTGCGTAATTGTCGTGGCTTTGCCGTAATCGTCTGTCTTAAACAAAAAGAACTCGCACTCTGGTCCCACGTTAAAAGAATATCCTAAATCCGCAGCTTTTTTTAAAACTTTTTTTAAAGCGTATCTCGGGCAGCCGTCAAAAGGTTTTCCGTCGGGCGTAAAAATATCGCATATAAACCTTGCGACTTTGCCGTCTTGCGGTCTCCAAGGAAAAATTACAAAAGTGTCTAAATCAGGACGCAAATACATATCGCTCTCTTCAATTCTTACAAAACCTTCAATTGAAGAGCCGTCAAACATACATTTATTGTCCAAAGCCTTTTCTAATTGCGACGACGTTATTGCAACGTTTTTAAGCGAACCCAAAACGTCGGTAAACTGCAGACGGATAAATTTCACCCCGTTTTCTTTAACAATCTGAATAATTTGCTCTCTCGTATAAGACATTTCAAACTCCTTTGACAAAGTAATTCTATTTTTATTAACGCGCTTATTTTTGTTATTTGCGTTTTCCGTAAATGCTCAGTTGCGGCGACTGCCGCATGGGGAAGTTAAATTTTAGAGAACATTCTAACAAAAACTACGACAAAAAACAAAATCGCCATTGACAAAAGTAAAATAAGTTGGTATAGTTAGTTCAAATTAAATAGATTTTAACTGCAAAGGCGCAGGAGAAGAAGATATTTCTCCCGCGCTTTTTTAATTTGCAAATAGGAGACGAAAAATGAAAAAATTGGAAATAATTATACGTCCTGACAAACTTGAAATTTTAAAAACTATCCTCAACAACCACGCCATAGGCGGAATAACCGTCACAAGCGTTATGGGATGCGGAAAGCAAAAAGGCGGGCTGGTTTCTGGAGGCATAAAAAGTTTTAAGGCGAAAGGTCTAAAAATTGCAGGGATGAATTTGCTGCCTAAAATACACGCAGTAGTGGTGGTAGACGACAACGAAGTTAACGACATATTAAATCTTATACACGAAAAAATTTCTTCGGGCAAAGTCGGAGACGGCAAGGTTTTTGTTTTACCCGTAGACGAAGCTATGCGCATAAGAACCGGCGAACGCGGGAAAAAGGCTATTTAATCGTCTGTAAACGGCGCGATATTGATAAATTTTGTTTTTATACGGCGTAACGTCTATATGGCGGAACGTCTTTTAATAAAAAAGACAACGTTGTCTTTCTGAAATAACGACGACGCTGTCTTTTTGTTTTTTTAAAGAGGCTATATGCAAGAAAATCCAAAACCTATAGTTGAGATAATTAACGTAAATAAATTTTACGGCGACAATCACATAGTCAGAGATTTAAATCTGACCATATACGAAAAAGAATTTTTGTCTATTTTAGGTCCTTCGGGCTGCGGAAAAACTACCCTTTTACGCATGATTGCAGGCTTTGAATATCAAACCGACGGCGAAATTTTGATAGAAGGCGAGCCTGCCGTAAATAAAGAGCCGTATCAAAGAAACATTAATACGGTTTTTCAAAACTACGCTTTGTTTCCGCATTTGAGCGTCTACGACAATATAGCTTACGGTTTAAAAATGAAAAAAGTTCCAAAAAATGAAATAAGACAAAAAGTCGCTCAAGCAATTTCTACAGTGCGGCTTGAAGGTTTTGAAAAACGTTATCCTTCGCAGCTTTCAGGCGGGCAAAAACAAAGAGTGGCTATAGCGCGGGCGATAATAAATAATCCTAAAGTTTTACTTTTAGACGAGCCTTTGGGCGCGCTTGATATGAAATTGCGAAAACAAATGCAAATTGAACTAAAAAGCCTGCAAAGGAAACTTGGGATAACTTTTGTTTTTGTAACGCACGACCAAGAAGAAGCTCTTACTATGAGCGATAGAATAGCGGTAATGAACAAAGGCGTTTTAGAACAATGCGACATCCCTAAAAAAATTTACGACGAGCCCGCCACTAAATTTATAGCGGACTTTATAGGCGAGTCAAATTTGTTTGAAGCCGTAGTTCAAAACGAAGATAACGGCGTTTCAGAACTTTACTCTGAAGCGGGCGAACTGCTTGGAAAAAGCGGAGAGTTTGAAAGAGAAGAACTTTTATACGTTTCTTTGCGCCCTGAAAAAACTTTGTTTTCCGACGCGCCTATCGGCGGATTTAGTTTATACGGAGTAGTAAAAGAAAGTATTTTTTTAGGAAATATCGTAAAAAGCATAGTGATTCTTACAAACGGGCAAGCCGTAAAAATCAACACTCCTACGGGAACGCCCGCGCCTGAAACGGGGAAGAATACGTATATTTATTGGGATGTAAAAGACTGCGTTATGATACCCGCCGTATCAAACAAAATTTTTAAATATTTGGAAGATATAAAATACGAAGAAGAGCTAAAAATAGGCGGCGAGGAACAAAATGTTTAAATTAAATTCTAAATTCCGCGGCAAAACCGTTCCCCTTGCGATAATGATATCGCCTGTCGCGGCGTGGCTTGTTTTGCTTATCGCCGTTCCTTTAGTTTATGTTTTTGTAATTAGTTTTTGTTCGGTAAGCGAAAGCCACAAAATAGTTTTTAGTTTTACTTTAAAAAATTACGCAAAACTTTTTAACGCGGACGTTTTAGGCGTCTATTATAATTCTTTAATTGTAGCGGGAGTTACTACCGCCGTCTGTATTTTAATAGCTTATCCGTTTGCAATGATAATGTCTAAAGCAAACGCGTTCAAAAAAACTCTTATGACAATAGCTCTTCTTCTTCCTTTTTGGACAAATTCGCTTATAAGGCTTTACAGCTGGCGGACGCTGCTTGGCAAAAACGGATATTTAAACGATTTTCTTATATGGACGGGCGCAATAGACGAGCCTATAGAAATGATGTTTACGCAAGGCGCGGTGGTTTTGGGCATGGTTTATACTTTGCTGCCTTTTATGGTTTTGCCTATTCTTACGGTGATAGACAAACTTGATAAAAATCTTATAGAAGCCTCAAAAGATTTGGGCGCGGGAATTGTGAAAACGTTTAGGCATGTCGTTTTGCCTCTTACGGCGCCGGGTATTTTTGCAGGTTCAATTATGGTTTTTATACCGTCGCTGGGCTATTTTTTCGTAGCGGATTTAATGGGCGGCGGAAATAATCAAATAATAGGAAATCTTATATCAAGGCAATTTAAGTCGGCGTATAATTGGCCTTTCGGCGCGGCTTTGTCAATAATGCTGATAATAGTCACTTTGGTTTTGGTTAAAATTTACACAAAATCAGGCGGGAAAATCGACGAACTTGGAGTAGTTTAATGAGCAAACTTCTAACAAAAACGCCCTCTTTGGCTGAAAAAATATTTTCGCGTTCGTTTAGCGCGCTGATTTTTATTTTTTTATACGCGCCGATAGCGGTTGTAGTTTTGTTCTCTTTTAATTCGTCAAAACGCAACATCGTTTTTGAAAATTTTACGTTAAAATGGTATGGCGAAATCTTTTATAACGACGCTCTTTTAGATTCTTTTTTTACCACGCTTGCCGTAGCGTCGGCAAGCACTCTGATAGCCGTAGTAATAGGAACGCTTACCGCCATAGCGATGTTTAGATATAAATTTAAAGGCAAGTCAATTATAGACGCTTTGCTTTACGTTCCCGTAGTTATGCCTGAAATTGTTTTGGGAATATCTCTATTGTCGTCGTTTGCTTTGGCGCATGTGCCTTTAGGATTTGTAAGCCTTATTATCGCGCACGCCACTTTCAGCATACCTTTTGTAGTTTTTACCGTTCAAGCCCGCCTTAGCGGTTTTGACAGGAGTTTAGAAGAAGCCGCTATGGATTTGGGCGCAAACAGAATACGCGTTTTAACGGGAATTACAATCCCCGTAATTTTTCCCGGCATAATATCGGGCGCGGCTTTAGCTTTTACTTTGTCTATAGACGATTTTATAATAAGTTTTTTTACTACGGGAGCGTCCGCCGTCACTTTTCCTTTAAAAATTATGGAATCTGTGCGCTCGGGCATTCGCCCAGACGTCTACGCTTTGTCCGCTTTGATAATGCTTGCCACTTTTATAGCCGTAATAATAGCTCAAGTATTGTCTTATAGGAAAAAACAAAAACTTTGAAATTTTGAGTTGTTGCAGTCGCCAGTCATTCTGAACTTGTTTCAGAATCTGTCGTTAAAGTAATTTTAAAGATAACGGCAAACGGCAGACCCTGAAACAAGTTCAGGGTGACGGATAGGGACAGACCCTGAAATAGACCCTGAAACAAGTTCAGGGTGACGCGTTCGCGTCAGTTTTGGGTGACGCGTTCGCGTCAGTTTTGGGTGACGCATTCGCGTCAGTTTTGGGTGACGCATTCGCGTCAGTTTTGGGCGACGCATTTGCGTCAGTTTTGGGCGACGCGTTCGCGTCGTGATGGATAGGAAAATATACAATGTCTTTGCCGTTGCAGTTGCCCGTCATTCTGAACTTGTTTCAGAATCTGCCGTTAAAGTAGTTTTAAAGATAACGGCAAACGGCAGACGGCAGACCCTGAAACAAGTTCAGGGTGACGGATAGGGACAGACACTGAAAGAGACCATGAAACGAGTTCAGGGCGACGCGTTCGCGTCAGTTTTGGGTGACGCGTTCGCGTCAGTTTTGGGCGACGCGTTTGCGTAAGTTTTGGGCGACGGATAGGAAAATATATAAATTATGCGCGCCGTTTAGGCGGCGCAGGAGTTTAATTTAAAGGAGGCGGTAAAATGAAAAGGATTTTTTTAGGAATTTTGTCGTTAGGAATGTTGTTTGCTTTAGGGTTGTTTGCAGGTTGTTCTTCAAAACAGCCTCCGTCGGCTTTGGAAACTAAAGAGTTAAACGTTTTTTTCTGGACGGAGTATATTTCAGAAAGCGTAGTAAAGCAATTTGAAGAAGAAACGGGAGTAAAAGTAAATTTTGTAACTTATTCTTCAAACGAAGATATGATGGCAAAAGTTAAAAGCAGCGCCGAAGGCACATATGATATTGTCGTTCCGTCGGATTACGCCGTTAAAATGATGAAAGAGGAAGGTTTGCTTTTAGAGATAGACAAAAGCAAAATTTCAAATCTTTCAAATATAGAACCGTCGTATTTAAACAGGAGTTTTGACCCAAACAACCAATATTCCGTTCCCTATATGGCGGGCGCGGCGGCTATTGTAATAAACAAGAAGAAAGTAAGCGAAAAAATTACTTCTTTCGCTCAAATTATAAACCCTAAGTATAAAAATTCAATAGTCGCTCTTGACGATTCGCGCGCGGTTATAGGCGCGGCGGCAAATTCTATGGGGTATTCGTTCAATCCTACAGACGACGCTATTTTAGAGCAGGTCGCTAAGAAAGTGCAAGAGTTAAAGCCGAACATCAAACTTTTAGACAGCGATTCGCCAAAAACCGCAATGCTAAACGGCGAAACTTCCATAGGATATATGTGGAATGCTGAAATTGCGATATGCCTGCAGGAAAGCCAAGATTTTGAAGTCGTGTTTCCAAATGAGGGATGCTATTTATTCCTAGACAATATGTGCGTACTCAAAGGAGCAAAAAACAAAGTTAACGCCGAAAAATTTATAAACTTTGTTTTAAGAGACGACATAAGCGCAAAAATTTCGCAGGAATATCCTTATACGAATCCTAATAAAGCAGCAGTAGCTCTTTTGCCCGATTCTTATAAAAATAATCTTGCGTCAAATATTCCCGCAGAAGTTTTTGCAAACGGACAATTTATACAAGACGTAGGCTCAAAAGTTGAAAAATACGATGAAATTTGGACAAAATTCACAAAATAAGAAAATTACGCGCAAACGGCGGCTAAAGCTAGCGGATACGGCGGAAATACAGGGGTGTATTCGCTTTGTTAAATCCAATAGACGCTAAAAAGCGGGCGTTTCATTTTAGCGTCTATCAGCCGTAGTCAAGATGAACTCATTTCGCGTTTTGGCAGTTTGTGTTTGTAGTTGTCTGCCGTCATTACCGCAATGGAGGGTAAAATGGATTTTTCAAAAATAGGGCGAATGTTTATAGGCGGAAAATGGGTTTCTTCAAATAATACTAGAGAAATTATAAATCCGTCAAACGGAAAAGTTTTTGCAAAGGTTTACGAAGGAAGCCCGCAAGACGTCAAACTTTCCGTAAAAGCCGCCAAAGAAGCTTTTGCGCAGTGGAGCGCGGCGTCTGTAACTTATAGAGCCGATATGCTTTTTAAAATCGCGGATTTGATAGAAAAAAATTCGCGGGAACTTGCCGAAATTGACACTTTAAATAACGGCAAACCTCTAAGAGACAGTCTTGGAGACGTTGCGGATTCAGTTTCTTGTTTCCGCTATTATGCAGGGCTGATAGACAAACCCTTAGGGCAGGTCTACAATGTGGCAGACCCAAACACTCAAAGCATAGTCGTTAGAGAACCTATCGGCGTGTGCGGGCAAATTACGCCTTGGAACTATCCTCTGATGATGGCTTCTTGGAAATTGGCTCCTTGTCTTGCCGCAGGCAATGTTTCTGTGTTTAAACCCTCTGAATTAACGCCTTTAAGCGCAATTAGGCTGTTTGAAATTTTTGAAGAAGCGGGACTTCCCGCAGGCGTGGCAAACTTGGCAATGGGAGCTGGAAATACGGTAGGCAGAGAAATTTCTGAAAATTTAGAAATTGATAAAGTGGCTTTTACGGGCGGAACGGTTACGGGAAGAAATATTATGCGCTCAGCCGCTGAAAATATGAAAAATATTTCTTTAGAGCTTGGCGGCAAATCTCCATGTATAGTTTTTGACGACTACGATTTAGACACAGCGATAGACTGGGCTTTGTTTGCTATTTTTTGCAATCAAGGGGAGGTTTGTTCGGCAGGCAGCAGGCTGATTTTGCAAGATACGATTTACGATAAATTTTTAGACGCGCTTGCTAAAAGAGCGGCGGCTATTAAAATCGCAGACGGCATGCAGGAAGGAGCGGAGATGGGTCCGCTTGTAAGTAAAGAACATCTAGATAAAGTTCTCTCTTACATAGAAACCGGCAAGAAAGAAGGAGCGCGTTTAGTTTGCGGAGGATTTCGCATAACTGAAGGCTCTTTTGCGGACGGCTTCTTCGTAGCGCCTACCGTTTTTGCAGATTGCAAACCTGATATGAAAATTGTTCAAGATGAAATTTTTGGACCTGTTCTTGCCGTGCAAAAATTTCATACCCAGCAAGAGGCTATAGACCTTGCCAACAATACAAAATACGGTCTTGCCGCAGGCGTTTTTTCAAACGATATTACGCGCGCCTTGAAAGTTATTAAAGCCGTTCGGGCGGGAATAACGTGGGTTAACTCGTATCACCCTACTTTTGCGCAAGCGCCTTGGGGCGGCTTTAAACAAAGCGGCATAGGAAGAGAGCTTGGGACTTTCGGGTTAGACGAATATACAGAAGTAAAACAGATAAATATAAATCTTGCGCCGGGGAAAGTAGGATGGTTTGCATAAAGCAATCGGCAGAAATTGACAATCAATAGTTTTTAAACGGCTTTTGCCGTAAAAAAATATTTAATAAAAATGCGATACTGCCGGGCGTCTTTAAAAACCTAACGCCCGTCCTTACCGCGCTTTTTGCGGAATTTTTTGCGTTTAGAAAATTCGCTAGTTCTTATTTTTAGGGCGCGGTTTGAGTTTTTTCGTTAGTCAGACATTAGGTTTTTATAAAACGTCCATCAGTATCGCCAAAGGACAAAAAAATGATAAATATAAAAAAAGCAAACGAAGTTTTAGATAAAGCTCTGCATTATATTACCGCGGAAAAATTTAGCGAAGACGAAAAAAGCGCCGTAGTTTTAGACGCTGTGAACAATTTCAACAATCACTTAAACCCCGGCTGGCTTAAATACCGCAAATCTGTCTCTACAGACGAAGCGGCTGTAGAACTTACCGATTACGGCTCTTATTGCGTAGACCTTTACGGCAATGAGTTTATAGATTGTCTTGGAGGATTTGGCATTTTTACTTTCGGACATAGAAACCCCGAAATTACAAAATACGTTGAGGCGCAGTTAAAAAACAGGCAGGCTTTGCACTCGCAAGAATTGTTAGACCCTTTGCGCGGCTATCTCGCTCAAGCCGTAGCGTCTATAACTCCCGGCGATTTACAGTATTGTTTTTTTACTAACGGCGGAGCGGAAGCCGTTGAAATGGCTTTAAAACTTGCAAGGCTTGCCACAAAAAAAAGCTGGATAATTTCAACGCTAAACGGCTTTCACGGAAAAACTATGGGCGCGCTTTCAGTATGCGGCAAAGACGTCTACAGAAAACCCTATCTCCCTATGCTTCAACATACGGCGCACGCAATTTTCGGCGATATTGACGATTTGAGAAAAACGGTAGTAAAACTCAAAAAAACAGGCGAAGAAATAGCCGCGGTAATTATAGAGCCTATTCAAGGAGAAGCGGGAATTATTATGCCGCCCGCCGGATATTTGCAGGCTGCGCGCGCTCTTTGCGACGAATACGGAATATGTTTGATTTTTGACGAAATACAAACGGGCATGGCGCGCACGGGAACTTTCTTTAGATGCGAAGCCGAAGGCGTTACGCCAGACATTTTGACTTTCGGAAAGGCTTTTGGCGGCGGCGTTTTGCCTATAACGGGAATTATAGCCCGCCCTCATTTGTGGGTAAAAGAAATAGAAGATAATCCTTGGATTTTAGGTTCGGCTACTTTCGGCGGAAACCCTGTATGCTGCGCGGCGGCTCTTGCGGCTATAAACTATATGGTAAAATACGACGTTCCTAAAATGGTTAGAGAAAAAGGTTTTTATCTTAAAAACGGTTTAAAAAAATTGTGGGAAAAATATTCTAAAATCATAGTAGACGTGCGCGGAACAGGCTTAATGCTCGGCGTAGAATTTATAAAAAGCGAGGTTGGCTACTGCGTTGCAAAAGGGCTTTTTGGACGCAAAGTTATGACGGCTGGCACTTTAAACAACGCCTCTACAATACGTTTTGAACCGCCAGCTACAATGAGCTATGAAGATTTTGATAAAGTTTTAGAGCGCATGGACGAAGCGTTGAGCGATACTAAAAAAGAATTTAATCTTTAATTCTGCGGGATATTTTATCGTCATCATACGCCGTTTTTTCAATTTTAAATTTCGCCGTTTAAGGAATAATGTCTACGAAATGAAAACTTTAATTACTACTCCAAAACAAGACGGGTTTTATATGCCCGCCGAATTTGAAAAACATTCAGCTACATATATGATATGGCCTGAACGCGCGGACAATTGGCGATTAAACGCTAAATTTGCTCAAGAGACTTTTACAAAAGTCGCAGAAACTATAGCAAAATACGAGCTTGTCATAATGCTTGTAAGTCCAAAAGAATACAAAAACGCAAAAAGCAAACTTCCGCCGGACATCTGCGCGGCGGAGGTTGAAAACGACGACGCTTGGGCTAGAGACACAGGCGCGACTTTTGTAATTGGGCAAAAGGGATTAAGAGGCGTAGATTGGAAGTTCAATTCTTGGGGCGCAGAAATTGACGGCTTATACGCTTCTTGGGATAAAGACGATTTAATTGCAAGCAGGATGTGCGAACTAGAAGACGCCGAAAGATACAGAACCGACGACTTTGTTCTTGAGGGCGGCTCAATATGCGTTGACGGACAAGGAACTGTTATTACAACCGAAAGCTGTTTGTTGAGCAAAGGACGAAACCCGAATATGAGCAAAGAACAGATAGAAGAAAAACTAAAAAACTATCTCAACGCCTCAAAAGTTATCTGGCTTAAACGCGGCGTATATTTAGACGAAACAAACGAGCATGTAGACAATATAGCCTGCTTTACTTCGCCCGCAAATGTCGCTCTTGCTTGGACTGACGACAAAAACGACCCACAATACGAATTATCTCAAAGCGCGTTTGAAATATTGTCAAAAGAAACCGACGCCGAAGGAAGAAAATTGAACGTTCATAAAATTCATATTCCCTCTCCCCAATATATGACAAAGGAAGAAGCCGCAGGGCTTACAATTGTCAAAGGAACAAAAACGCGCCAAGCGGGCGACAGGCTTGCGGCTTCTTATATAAACCATTACGTCTGTAACGGCGCGGTAATTTGTCCGTCTTTTAACGACCTCAACGATTATCGCGCGAAAGCCGTTTTAAAGAAACTTTATCCCGGAAGGGAAATTATTCAAATATATTCGCGCGAAATTTTGCTCGGCGGCGGAAACATCCATTGCATTACTCAACAAGTTCCTAAAAAACCGTCAAACCTTGCGGCGTTGTGAGCTTTGCGGAATTTGCATATTAAAAGGAGACGCTATGCGTAAAATAAAAGTTGCGGCGGCGCAGACGTCATGTTCTTGGGACTTAGACGAAAATATTTCGAAAGCCGAAAAACTTGTTAGAGACGCCGCTAAAAGCGGAGCGAATATTATTTTGCTTCCAGAACTTTTTGAAACCCCGTATTTTTGTCAGGTTGAAAAATACGAATATTTAAAACTTGCGAAAACTGTTGAAGAAAACCGCGCCGTAAATCATTTTAAAGCCGTAGCAAAAGAGCTGGGCGTTGTTTTGCCTATAAGTTTTTTTGAAAAACAAAATAACGCGGCTTTTAACAGCACCGCCATTATAGACGCAGACGGCAAAATTTTAGGAATTTACAGAAAAACGCATATTCCTTGCGGACATTGTTATGAAGAAAAATTTTATTTTACGCCCGGCGATACGGGCTTTAAAGTTTGGAATACAAAATATGCAAAAATCGGCGTCGGCATTTGTTGGGATCAATGGTTTTGCGAAAGCGCGCGCTCTATGGCTCTTATGGGCGCTGAAATTTTATTTTATCCTGCCGCTATAGGAAGCGAACCCGTTTTAAATACCGACAGCCGCGCGCATTGGCAAAGAGTAATGCAAGGACACAGCGCGGGAAATATTATGCCTTTAATATCTTCAAACAGAGTAGGTATAGAAAAAGAGCAAAACTCTTTTGGGCAAATATCAAATATGACTTTTTACGGAAACTCTTTTATAACGCAAGAAACGGGCGGCATTGTCAAACAGCTTGACGGCAAAGAAGAAAACTTTATCGCGGCTGAATTTGAGCTTGACGCAATTGCTGATTTCCGCAGCTCTTGGGGAATTTTTAGAGACAGACGACCTGAAACATACAAAACGATTTTAGAACATTGATAAAATTTAAAAAGACGGGCAGTTTTAATATTTCAAAAGGAGCTTATAAAATGTTATCTGAGACGTTGCCTAAAATAATTACAGACGAAGTTCCGGGACCTAAAGCTAAAGCTATTTTAGAACGCAGAA
>JAISLV010000202.1 GCA_031277075.1 Endomicrobium sp.
GTTCAGCATGACGGACACAACAAGGGCAATGTCGCCCTGAAACAAGTTCAGCATGACGGACACAGCAAAGGCAGTGTCACCCTGAAACAAGTTCAGCATGACGGATACAACAAAGGCAATGTCGCCCTGAACTCGTTTCAGGGTCTGCCGTTTGTCGTTGTCATTGCTATGCCTCTATGCGTCCATGCGTCCGTCTTTGTCGTTATGGTCGTTGCTTAACTTCCTAGCTACCTAACTTCTTAGCTGCTCTTTTGCCTTTGCACGCCGTATCTTTCAACTATCGTTTTAATTAAATTTGTCGTGGATTTGCCTTTTACCGTAGGATAGCGATAAACTTTTTTTACGTGTTGTCTGCCGGCTATTTCAGATAATTTGTAATCCCCGCCTTTTACCAAAACGTCGGGTTTAAGTTCTTCTAAAAGTTTTTCGGGCGTTTGTTCGCCAAAAACTACGACGTAATCTACGGGCTTTAATGAAAGAAGAAGTTTTGCTCTATCCTTTTCCCCCACGAGCGGTCTCTTTGGACCTTTCAGCCCTTTTAAAGATTTATCGGAATTTATAGCTACGACTAAAACGTCCCCTAGAGTTTTAGCCTTTTCAAAAAGCGAAGTATGCCCGGTGTGAAGCAAATCAAAACACCCGTTTGTAAAAACGACTTTTTTACCGTTTTTTTGAAGTTTCTTTATTTCGGCTTTCAGCTCTTTTTTTGTTGAAGATTTATTCATATATTTACCTTTTGTTCTCCCGCAAGACAGGATAGAAAAATCAGCTCGTTTTTGTCATTTTAAGAAAAAACCTTGTCTTCAATAATTGAACATATTATGTGTATAAGCAAAATATGGCATTCCTGCGCCCTTGCGGTAATTTTTGACGGCGCCAAATAGCAGATGTCGCACATATCTTTCATTTCGCCGCCGTCGGAATTTGTAATACCTATAACAAAAACGCCCAAATCTTTTGCTCTTTTAACCGCTTTTATAACGTTTGGCGAATTGCCGCTGGTAGATATTGCGATAAAAACGTCGCCGGGTTTTGCAAACGCTTCTATCTGTCGGCTGAAAGATTGTTCGTATCCAAAATCGTTTCCCGTTGCGGTAATGGTGGAAACGTTTTCAGATAATGCGATAGAAGGCAAGGCGCGTCTATTTTTTTCAAAACGGACTACCATTTCTGCGGCAAAATGAAGCGCGTCCGCAGCAGACCCGCCGTTTCCTGCGGCTATAGTTTTCCCGCCGTTTTTATAACATTCAACAATTTTGCAGGCTATTTTTTCTATAATATCAGCCTGTTCAAGCATGGCCTGTTTTGCCGCGGCGCTGTCGTTTATTAAAGTTTTAATTTTTTCTTTTGTCCGCATTGTATTTTCCTTTATCCAAACGTAAAAAATTTTTGTTATTATACAAAATATTAAGACGATATAAAATTTTTACATATCGTTCTGAAGCTATTTATATTTCACTAAAAAACAAATATAATATGTCAAATGAAAAAACTTATTCCCAAAAAACTTTTCGCGGCGATTTTATGTTTTTTTTCGTTTTATCAATACGCGTATGGTAAAGACGCAGGCGAAACCGTTTTTGAATTTTTAAAAATCCCAACGACAGCCGCTCAAGCCGCATTGGCGTCAATGACGGGCTTTAGTTCCGAATCGGGCGCGCATAGCCATGCTATGCTTGATTTTTCGCAAGGGTCTAGTTTAAGCGCAAGTTACGCCGTTTATTTCCAAGACACCAGCTTTAACGCTCTAAATTTTATTTTGGCTAAAGAAAAATACGTGTTTAATTTTGCTTACGCGGGCTTTTATTACGGCGAGATGGAAAGATACGGGGAAGACGAAAATGGGAATTATGTTTATAATGGGAAATTCGGAGCAAACGATCTCGCTTTAAGCGCGGGCGTAAGCCGCGCCATTTTTGACGACGTTTCCGTAGGCGGAGGGTTAAAATACGTCGGTCAAAATATAGACGGTCAGACAATTTACGGATTTGCCGTCAGCCTTTCTGCCGTCTACCTGCCCGACGCCGAGTGGTATGCTGTGGGAGGAATTGAAAATTTGGGACCTCCCGTTGAAGGTTATTCAATGCCCGCAAACGTATATGCGGGCATGTATTCTTTTTACGGGAAGTTAAACGTTTTATGCGGCGCGGAAATAAAATATTTTATAGACGGTTCGGTTTTTATTAAAGCGGCGGGCGAATTTGACTTGGGGGAAAAATTCTTTTTAAGAGCGGGGTACTCTTTTGCGCTTACGACTTCAACCGAAGAGTTAGGCGATTGGAATGAAAGAGATCTTTCTTTGGGTTTTGGCTTTTGCAATAAATTTTTTGCTATAGATTACGCTTGGCTGCCTTTTGGAGTATTAGGCGGCGTAAATATGCTAACGCTTACGGTGAATTTCTAAAACTATAAAATGAAAAAATTAACTTCTCTAATCTTAACGCTTCTGTTATTTTGTATTTTTTGTTTTGCTCAAAACGTTTTTGCGCAAAGCGGAAGAAAAATTACCGACAGGCTTTTGGCTTTGGCGCAGGAAAAGCAAAGAGCGTCTCTTGCGCGCCAAGCCGACGGCGGCGGCGAGGATTCTAAAGTTCGGGTTCTTTTTTATCCCGTAGGGAAAAAAAGTTCAAATATTGATTTGAGTTTTTTTAAACGCAATAATATTGAATATATAAAATCAAAGAGTTATTTAACCGCAAACATAGACGCAAGCCTTATATACGAACTTGAAAATATAGCCGGCGTTGAAAAAATAGACATATCGTTTCCTCCGAAACCGCTTTTTATAGGGCAGGGGGTGGGCGCAATAAACGCCGCCGACTATTACGGCGGAGACGGCGTAAAAATTGCGGTTATAGACGTAAAAGAACCGGGAGGCGGTTTTAAAGGATATAAAGATTTGCAAAGAAGAGGCGAACTCCCAAAAAGCGTGATAACCAAAGATTTTACAAGAAGAGGCGCCCCGCCCATAGAAGACGAATATGAACTTGGAGAACACGGAAACGCCTGCGCCGAAATTATTTACGATATAGTCCCAAAGGCTACAATGTATCTTTTGGAAATTAAATGCGTAGCTTCTTTTCAAAATGCTTACAAGTACTGCAGAGACGAGGAAATAAAAATAGCGAGCGTTTCGCTGGGCTGGTCGTTTGGGACGCTTACGGATGTGGGTTACGGAGTAAGCGAGGTCGCGCAGATAGTTGAAAATACAACAGGCACTTTGTCGGTAGTAGCCGCAGGAAACGACGGTTATTATCAGTCCCCGAATATAAATTCGCCCGGCGACGCAAGGTCTGCGCTTACCGTAGGAGCTATAAGCTGGTCAAACTACGCTCGCGGACAAATAGAGCCGTTTAGTTCCGTCGGTCCCGTCAAAGAATATAACGGCTATATAGACGGCGAATATGTGTCTTTATCTTCCGCGACAAAACCTGAAATAACCGCGCCAGACGGCGTAAATAGCGTAGCTTACGGGGATTCTTTTTACGGCACGTCCGCCGCCACGCCTCATGTCGCGGGAGTTGCTGCTTTGCTATTAGGCTGGTCAAAATCAAAAGAGTTTCAAAATTTATTCCCTAATTTAAGCGCGCCCGCTTCTCTTAAAGCAGAAGTAATAAAATACGCAAAACCCGTAGCAGGGCAAACTTTGCCAAACAATATTTACGGATACGGGCGGCTTATTTTAGACAACAATTTAGTTAAGATTATAAATACGGGAAATATTATAGTTTATCCTAACCCCGTAAGCATAAGCAAAAAGGGTTCTGTAAAAATTACGAATATTCCAATCAACACAAGAATTTACGGGGTTAATATTTTTACGGTTACAGGGCAGTTTGTAAAAAGTTTAGATTTTACAAATTCAATGCAAAG
>JAISLV010000079.1 GCA_031277075.1 Endomicrobium sp.
AAATGTGAGTGATAGTTTATAACTTTTAAAATAAGATATAATATAAATATAAATTATTCATATTTATAAGTATTTTTTTATGTTATAATAATAAATAACTCCAATGTGAATATCCCCGCTTTTCATATAGCGTACTTAACATAATATATATTATCGGACAATGTTTTACAGCTCTAAAACGTATATTTTTATGTTTTTTAGCAAATTATTTTTTTGATTTTTTTTGAAATTTTAAAAAATCGGGTTTTGTTTGGCATGCGTTTTTAAAATAAAAAAACAGCCTGAATTTTATATTCAAAAATTTTTTAAAATTTTGAACTTTTATTTTCAGACTGTTTTTTATTTCTATATGGCAGGTATTGGTTTTAGCGTTTTATCAGCTTTTTGAAAACCACTTTTGCGCTAGAGTTTTTGCTGCAGACAGCGGATCATTTGCGCTTGCTATCGCGCTTACCACAAAAAAGCCGTCAACTCCCGTGGTTTTTAGAGCGTCTAAATCCTCATATTTTACGCCTCCGCCTATAACCAAAGGCAAAGGGCATATTGCTTTTAGAGCTTTAATTTCATCAAAATTGCGTTCTACGACAATGCCGTTCACTAAACCGCAATTGGGTTTTGTGTCTGTTTTATGCAGAGGTCCTGCTCCGAAATAATCAACAATGCCCGATTTGAAATTTTTTATATAGTCAAATAGGTCTCTTGAACGCGCGGAAAGCCCTATAATAGCGTTTTCGCCTAAAATTTTCCTTGCGGCTTCGGGCGGAATGTCGTTTTGTCCAAGATGAACGCCGTCAATTTTGACGCCTTCAATTCGCAAAGCCTGAGCAATGTCAACTCTATCGTCTATTACAAGAGCTATTGTATTATCTTTTCCCGCAACCTTTATCTCTTGCGCGGCAATACGCCCTAAATTCATTAACTCTTTGGCTTCAAGAATTTTGGAACGCACTTGAAGAAATGTTATTCCCCCATCTATAGCCTGACGTACTACTTGCCTAAAATCTTTACCGTTAAGATTTTCAGTTCCTATTACAAAATAAAACGACAAATCAAAAGAGTCTCTTAAATGGTTTATCGTCATATAAGTTCCCCTGCTTTTTGAGCGTATTTTTCAATAGTTTCAGCGTCCAGCAAGCTCAAATTATCTATAAAAGCCGTTTGAAATGAAAACGAACCCATATTTTCTTTTACTGCTTTTTGCGAAGCCCATTTATACGCTAAAGAGCCTGCCAAAGCGGCTGTAAAAGCGTCTGAAACTGCTGAATATACCGCCATTACGCCGCCTAAAGAACATCCAGCTCCAGTAATTTTTTTAAGCATTTCCGAGCCGCCGTATACGCGGCAGGCGCGCTTATTGTCAAGCACAATATCCGTCTCGCCTGAAATTGCAACTGCGCCGCCCGTCCATAATGCCAGCGCTTTAGCTGAAGTTAAAGCGGATTCAACGCTGTCTGTGGCGTCAACCCCCTCAACATTTCCCTTACTTTGAGTTTGTAAGCCCCAAAGATTTGCCAAAGTCATAATTTCTGAGGCATTTCCTCTTATAATATCGGGTTTATATTGCTTTAGCTCTTTCAAAATTGAAGTTCTGCTGTCGCCCAATCCTGCCGCTACAGGATCTAAAACCCAAGGTTTTTGAAGTTCCTCAGCCGCTTTTGCGGCTTCTGGTAAAGATTGAAGCGCAATGGGCTGCAAAGTTCCTACATTAATATAGATAGATTTTGACACATTTGCTAGCGGCTTTGCCTCATCGGGCAAAAAGCACATAGCGGCGCGTCCTCCTACGGCGAGCTGGGCATTTGCTACAAGATTGATTGTTACGAAGTTAGTCCAAGAGCCTACGAGGGGGTTTGAAGAGTGAACGTCTCTAACGGTTTGCGACACTGCTTTTGACAATTGTTCCATTTGTTTTCTCCTTACGCCGGCATTATCCGGTTCAAGTTGGCTAAGCCTTGCCAAATGCAAGACTAAAGCTGCGGTATAATCTCAGCCCTGACCCTTTATTAAGGTCATACAGCAAGTTTCCCACCTGCGGGCACCCGTTTTTAAAAGCAAATAAATTTTTGCTTTCAAGGTTTGCGTTTTAATATTGTATCAAATAAAACGCGATAAAACTAAATTTGAAATAAAAATATAATCGCGCGAAAGTTTTATTCTGCCTTTTTCTTTTACAAGCATTTTTGCGTCTAATAGTTCTTGTAAAATTTGCGTTTTGTTTTTGAATATGGTTTCAGGCGCGCCTTCGTTTATAAGCCTTAAACCCAAAATTATGCTTTCTGTTTCAAATGTTTTCCCATCTATGTTTTCTATTTCGGTTTTTATTTTGCCGCCGGCAATATATTTTCCGATATCTGCGGTATTTTTATATCTCTGCCCTTTAAAATATCCGCTTGCGCCCGCGCCTAAAGCTAAATATTGACAATTTCTCCAATAATTTGAATTGTGCAGGCTTTGCCTGTTTTTTTTAGCCCAGTTTGAAATTTCATAATGCTCAAACCCGTTTGAAGATAATATTTCACAGGCTTTTTCATACATTTGCCTTTGTAAATCATCGTCAGTCGTTATTGCGTTTTTATAAAAAGGCGTATTTTCTTCAACGCTCAAAGGATATAGAGAAATGTGCGGACAGTCAAAAGAAACGGCGTTTAAAAGAGTATGCCGCCACTGCTCCAGCGTTTGGTTTGGAAACCCGTAAATTAAATCCAAATTGATATTTTCAAAACCTACTTTTTTTGCCGTTTCTAAAGCGGCGATAAATTGAGAAAAATTGTGGACGCGCCCTAGAGATTTTAAATAAGCGTCGTAATCTGACTGCAAGCCGACGCTAATACGGTTAACGCCGTATTTTTTCAAAATTTCAAATTTTTCTTCTGACGCGGATTCGGGGTTTAACTCAAAAGTATATTCTTTTAACTGCCGCAAATTAAACGCATTATTGATACTTTCTAACAGCTTTTCAATTTTGTTTTCACAAAGAACGGAGGGAGTTCCCCCTCCTATATAAATTGTGTCAAGCTGAATATTTTTGTACTGCAAGGCGTGTTTTGCTATCGCCGCGACGTATTTTTGCGCTAAATATTTGTCATATTTAACCGAAAAAAAGTCGCAGTAAAAACATTTTTGGCGGCAAAAATGAATGTGAACGTACAAACCTAACATTTTTTAACAGCGCAGCCGCAAAGAGAGTTTCAAAATTCATAACGGCGCGGACTTATCCTTTTAAACAATAAAATACCGAAATAATGCTAGCTAAAAAGCAGACCCTGAAACAAGTTCATGGTGACAGCAAAGACGGACTACACCTGACTTGACCACTTTGGCGACCACACAGATTAGAGCTTTTTTACAAGTTTTTGCATCCCAATTAAGCAACTAAAGGCAGACCCTGAAATAGACCCTGAAACAAGTTCAGGGTGACGCATTCGCGTCAGTTTTGGGTGACGCTTCGCATCAGTTTTGGGTAACGCATTCGCGTCAGCGCTGGGAGTAACAGCAATGGGGCAAAGTCTATCGTTGCCGCGCCTGTCATGCTGAACTTGTTTCAGCATCTGTCGTTTGTTGTTCATCTATTCTTTCTCTTACTTCTTTGATTACTATTTTTAACACTCTTTTATATATAAAAATCTCTCTTTTTGCAAAAAAGCGGTCAAGTTAGGAGACAAAAACAAATCAGGCTAGCTAAAAAGCAGACCCTGAAACAAGTTCATGGTGACAGCAAAGACGGACTACAAAGACAACGGCAAATACAGAAACAAATTCGCGCATTCTGTGTCTATTTAAATATTGCCGTTTGCAGTTGTAGTCCGTTTTTACATTTTGCCGTTGCGCTTCTGTCTTTGCCCAGCTGCCTAGCCGTTTAGCTCTGTTTCTTTATCGGATTTTTAAAAAGTTCGGCTACGCCGCCTATTGCGGCGGTTACGCCTGCGGTTTCAAGAGGCAAAAATATTTTTGTCGCTTCGCCGTCGGCTACTTTTTCAAGGGTTTCTAGGTATTTTATAGCGATAAGGTCGTTTGTCGGGTTCCCGCTGTGTATTGCGTTATATACCACTTCTATTTTATATTTTTCCGCTTCAGCCACTTTCTTTATGGCTTCAGCTTCGCCTAAAGCTTCTAAAACTTGTTTTTCTTTCTGCGCTTCGGCTTCTAAAATTACGGCTTGTCTTGCGCCTTCGGCTTTAAGAATTGCGGATTGTTTTAAACCTTCCGCCTCAAGAATGTTCGCTCTTTTTTCTCTTTCGGCTTTCATCTGTTTAGACATAGCGTCAGTAATATCCCTTGGCGGGTCAATTTTTTGTATTTCAACTCTTGTAACTTTAACGCCCCAAGTGTCGGTGGCTTGGTCTAAAACCGCGCGCAGCTGAACGTTTATCTTTTCTCTTGAAGTAAGCGTGCTGTCAAGCTCCATATCGCCGATGACGTTTCTTAAATTTGTCTGCGCAAGTTTTAACGCCGCAATCGCGAAATTTTCAAC
>JAISLV010000222.1 GCA_031277075.1 Endomicrobium sp.
AAAACGGGAATTTTTATAGAATCCGACGAAAATTCTTCTTATTCCGAGTTTATATTTAAAAATAATAATTCCATAACGCTTGCAAGCGATGATTTTTCAAAATGTTTGAAGCAGAAAAAAGAATCAAAAGCCTCATACAGAAACTCTTTTGCCGCGCCGTTTATACAGCTTGTTATAGGGTTTGAATTTTTTGCGGCTTTCAGCACAATATATTTGCAAGGCGCGGGCTACAGCCTAAGCAGTTTAGGGTTCTTTTTTGCTATATGCAGTCCTTTAGGCGTTGCAGGCTCTTTGATTTCCCCATTTTTAAGCAAACGTTTCGGGCAGAGAAATGTTATTATGGCAAATTTGCTTCTTCACTGCGTAGGCGACACATTGTTGCTTTTAGCGGGCATATCGCCTTTATTCCTCGCTTTAGGGCTTGGAATTCCCGCTATGGCTGCCGCGGGAATTTCGTCGCTTTTAATTCCTTTCCTGCATACATCGCTTGCTAAAAGCGGTCGCGCGGATAAATTTGAGGCTGTCTACGGAAAAACGAGAAGTATTTTTTGGATAGGGCTTGCGGTATCTTCCGTAGCGGGCAGCTGGCTTGCGCAATTTATAGGTTTTAGCGGAGTAATAGCTATGTCGTGCGTCGTAATAACCGTATTAACTATTTTCTCTTTTATAAGCACTTCGTCTATAAAAGAAGATTTGACGGGTGAAAAACAGCCCGATTCTGCTCCCGCAAAAGGCAAAAAGTTTTTTGAAGCGTTCAAAGAAGTTTTTAAGATAAAAGATTTGAAAATTACAGTTATTCTTAACTTCTTGGTAGATACGGGTCTATTTGTATTTTTGGCGCTTGCGGTTCAAACTATGCTTACGGACGCAGGGCTTGGCGTAGGGTGGCTTGGCGTAATAATGTTTGCGGCAAATCTTGTTCAAAGCCTTGCAAGCAAAATAGTTGAGAAAGCCGCTTCAATTGTAAATAATGCGTTTAAACGCAGCGTATATTTCGCGTCTCTTGCGGTGTCGGCGGGCGCGTTTATGATTTTTGGCAATCCCGTTTTTCTTATACTTTTCTATATCCTTGCAAATTTCTGGCAAGGCGCGGCGGTTGTGATAGAAGCCTCAAAAGCAGAAAAAAATGTTTCGCAGGGCATAATTGCATATTGGTTTTCCGCAAAAACCGCTTTGACAACCGCTCTTTCCGCAGGAATGCAGATTTTCCTCTGCGTTTTGATAAGCAATGCCGCTCTTGACGCTATTTTGTTGGGCATTACGGGCATAATAACTCTTATTTCTGTATTTTTTGGGTTTGCGGCTAAAGACAGAAAAATTAAAATTAATCATTTTTCAAAAAAGTATAAGTTTGACGCGTCTCATATAAGAAATATCCTCTGCGCCGCTTAGCCGCGTTTTTTGCTCTTTGTCATCTGCGTCCTAGCTGTTGACGCTTTTGCCGTCATTGTCAAATCGCTTGACAAATAAAATTTGAAATGTTATATTGAACTAAATTTTAAGCGGAAGATTATAAATTTTTTATTTGTAAAAAAGAGGTTTCTCAGTGAAATTTAAAAGCAAGGATTCTCTAAATAATCTTAGCGCCGCTTTAGAAAATTACCTTGAAACTATCGCTCTTTTAAAAAGAGAAAAAAAATACGCAAGAATCGGCGACATAGCAAAATCGCTTAACGTTAAAGCGTCTTCCGTAAACGTTGCTATAAAATTTCTAGCAGAAAACGGACTTGTTATCCACGAAAAATACGGATATGTAGATTTAACAGACGAAGGCGACAAAGTCGCCGCGGAAGTTCAAAGAAAGCATGACATTTTATATACGTTTTTAAATGATTTGCTCTTTGTCCAAAACGAAACAGCCGCCAAAGAAGCTTGCGAAATAGAACATTCCATAAGTTCAGACACAATACACAGGCTTGAGCGGTTGCATGCTTTGCTAAAGAGACATTTTTTAACGAAGCCCGAAGATTTACAAAATCTTAGAGAATACATAGAAAAACCTTTAGCCAATTTGTAATTTTTTAGTTTTTATTTTATTGCGTTTGTCCTTACAAAAAGCCCTTAGGGCTTTTTAAAAACGAAAATCAGTTAGCTTTCTCTAAGATAGTTTTGCGCTTGTATCTTATTTCTGTCAATTGGGTGTCTCTAAAAACCTATAATGCTCGTAATTGCCGCAAATTTTGCGGCAGTTCAAAGAAGAAAATGCAGGGCGTCCTAAGAGCAAGGACGGACAAATTTTCTGATGAAGAAATGCCGCAGAGACAATGTCTCTCAAGGCGCGGCAAGAACGGGCGTTAGGGTTTTTAGAGACGCCCAATTATACCTAGCGAGTATATAGATAAAAATTTTAATAAATTAACGCATACTTTTTGAAATTGCCTGCGCGCATTTTGACAGCTTAAAAATTTATTAAAAATGGAGACGATGTAAAATGAGACGAGTTTTTAATAATGTAAGAAATCGGTTTAAATACTGCTTTTACGATTATTGGCATCGTAAAGCGGTTAAAGCTAATATTAAATCGTATAAGCAAAATAAAGTTTCAAAAATTTCGCAGTTTTCTACATGCGACGGTTTGAGCAGATTAAGCTGCGCAAAGAGA
>JAISLV010000239.1 GCA_031277075.1 Endomicrobium sp.
ACGAAAAAGCGCGCGCAAATTATTCTAAATACAACGAAGAAGCGGATTTTTTATTTAAATCTTATTTGACGGGATATAACTTGGCTTTGAAACTTCATCTGACAAAAAACGCGGCGCAAACCGCGCTCTCTGCGAATAAAGACGCCGAAATATATGAAAACATTTCAAAAGCTGTGATTTCATTTTACGGCTTTCCCGATTCTGCGGGCGATTTTTTCTTTTTCTACATTCACAATGGTTCAGACGTCGCTTTTGAGCTTGGAAAACTCCAATATTCCAATGAAGATATAGAAAATTTTTTGAATTTTTTATACGAACGCAAATGGATAAAAAGCGATTTTGCGCCGCTTTCGCTTTTTTTTATTCCTGTGGCAAGCATTGCTAATATCGGGCGCCTGTTTTCAGGCAGAAAGAAAAAGGACGCGGCGCAAAAACGCGGCGTTCCAAAAGACGGTAATTTAGAAAACGCGGGACTGTATTTCATTCAATCAGACGGCGTTTTGTCTAAAGGGAAATTCGCAAATATCGGCTGGCGCGTTGACGGAAAAGACGTGTGGATAGAGAAAAAATCAAAGAACGGCGCGGCGGTTTTTTATTCTCAAGCTCAAAGCGAAAAAGTTATGGAAGCGTTTCTTGAGCTTATACGACAAGACGGAAAAATTAAAGGCGCAAAAAGGACTATAGCCCGAGTAAAACAAATAACGGGAATAAATTTTCAATCGGAGCTTATAAAAGAAAATCCGCCGCAGTCAATAAGCGCAAACATAAAATTTATGCCTTTAAGCGCGATAGACGGCAAAAAGGCAACGATAGACAACACAAAGCCCTTCAACTCCCGCGTCGTCAGCGCAATTCTGGCGTCGGCGTAAAATTTAGTATAATATATCAAATGACTTTCAAAGAAAAACTGCAATCCGAAAAATTTTTAATAACCGCCGAACTGTTTCCGCCAAAAGGAACGGACGTCGGCTCTTTTTTAAGAAGGGCGCAAGCGATTAAAGGGCTTGACGCCGTAAACGTCACGGATAATCAGCGCGCGTCTATGCGCGCGGGTTCGCTTGCTATGTGCAAACTGCTGCTTGATATGGGCATAGAGCCGATTTTGCAGCTTGCCTGTCGCGATAAAAACCGCATAGCTCTTCAATCGGAACTTTTAAGCGCGGCTATTTTGGGCATAAACAACGTTTTGATTTTAAGCGGCGACCACCCCGACTCAGGCGAATATAAAGGAACTAAGTCCGTCTACGATTTGGATACGACGCAGCTCATAAAAACCGCAAGACTTCTTGAAACAGGCTTTGATTTGGCGGGCAAAAAGTTGTCGGGTTCGCCGAAGTTTTGCGTTGGAGCCGTTGTAAATCCGTCGGCAAGCCCGCGGGAACTTCAGACGATTATGTTTGAAAAAAAGATTTGCGCCGGGGCTGAATTTTTTCAAACGCAAAGCGTTTTTGACGCAGCCCAATACAAAACGTTTTACGATAAAATAAAACATTTAAACGCGCCTATTATCGCAGGAGTAACATTAATAAAGTCCGCAAAGTTTATGAACATTTTACAAACTCTTCCGGGTATTGACATCCCTCAAAAAATTCAAGACAGAATTAATAATGCAAAAGACGAACTCGCAGAAGGCATAAAAATCTGCTCTGAAACAATTGAAGACCTTCGTTCTTTCGGACGCGGCGTGCATATAATGGCAATAGGAATGGAAGAACATATCCCCGAGATAATAAGCGGGCTTCTATAAAAATCTATATTTTTAATGAAATAGGCGCGGCTGAGCGGCTAGGAAGTTAAGCAAAGACAAACTACAGACAAAAAGAGACCTGAAAGAGACTTTGAAAGAGACTTTGAAAGAGACCCTGAAAGAGACCCTGAAACAAGTTCAGGGTGACGCGTTCGCGTCAGTTTTGGGTGACGCTTTGCGTCAGTTTTGGGTGACGCTTTGCGTCAGTTTTGGGCGACGCGTTCGCGTTGGTTTTGGGCGGCGCGTTTGCGTCAGGGGCGGGCGGCGGAAAAAGACATTGCCGACTTTGCCGTCACGTCGACGGATTTGTTTTTTAGAATTCGCCGTTTAACAAAACGCGCTAAACGCGAATTGATTTTTTTGCCGTTAAAAAAAAGGAGAGAACGCAAATGAACAAAAAATACCTTGCGGAATTGCTTGGAACTTTGTTTTTGGTTTTAATGGGTTGCGGCAGCGCAGTTTTTGCGGGAGATTCGGTAGGCAATTTGGGAATTTCTTTTGCTTTTGGTCTTACCGTGCTTATTATGGTCTACGCTATAGGTTCAATATCGGGCTGCCACATTAACCCTGCGATTACTTTAGCTATGGTCGTAAGCAGGGGAATGGATAAAAAAGAAGCGGCGTTTTATATGATTTATCAAATAATCGGCGCAAGCATAGGAGCGTTTATAGTCTACCTTATAGCGTCAAACTTTTTTACCGTTTCAGTCGCTTCCGTAGGAGCAAACGCTTATTCTCATTTGGGCGCGGCTTTCCTTAGCGAAACGATTTTTACGGCTCTTTTCATTTTAGTGATTTTAGGTTCTACGGATTCAAAAGCCAATACGCAATTTGCAGGGATTTCAATCGGTTTGGCTTTAGTTTTAATACATATAGTTTGCATACCTCTAACGGGAACTTCGGTAAATCCAGCAAGAAGCATAGGTCCTGCGCTTTTTAGCGGAGCAAAAGCCTTGTCGCAGCTTTGGGTATTTATACTCGCTCCGTTTGTAGGGGCATTGCTGGGCGCATTCCTTTGGAAACTTATAAGCCCGCAAAACGGCAAATAAAACTCGCGGATTTCTGCTCATTAAGTTTTTACTTTATGGATAAATGAGGGTAGGAAACGACAAGCAAACAGCGCAAAACAGCCGCTGTAAGACATTTGCAGAGAGGGATTAGCCGTCGGCAGCTCAAGCCGCTTAGCGATTAACATATTACTTATCGTCGTCTTTTATTATCTCGTATTCTTTCTTCTTATCGCTTTTAGAGCCGTCGTTTTTTGCGGTTATTTTTGAGGAAGACGATGAAGAGTCTGAATTCTCATAATTGCCGAAACCAAAACTTGTGTCTATTTTCGGATTTTTCTTTCTTACTACCCCGCTTGTTTTGCTTTCTCTAAAATCTACCGCAAACTCAAGTTTTGAATTCATAGATTTTTTGGGCAAAGAGCGAAGTTCGTTTTCAATCTCTTTTTTCATTTCTTCGACGTTTTCTTTTTCAACGTCAATGTTTATATCTAAAGCTATTTCGGTTTCGCCGTCGTCTTTTTGGGCGTCAGCGTTTATGTCTAAATCAATCTCAGTTTCAACGGCGTCTTTTTCCATTTCGGCGGCTGCTTTAGATAAGGCGTCAAAAGTCTTTTTCGGCGCGTTCGGTTTGTCTTCTTTTGCCTCAGTATCTTCAACTTTTTCCAAGAGTATGTTTAGAAAAGAAATGTCCTCTTCTTTTTCTTTCTCTAAACCCGCAGGCTCTTCGTTTTTTTCCGAACTGTATTCCGAGACATTTGAGACTTTTGAATTTTTACTTTTCAGCTCAATGTCTTCTTTAGGAATAATTTTTTTCACAAAAGCCGAGTCGTCGTTTGCGGTGATTTTATCGGACTTAACGTAAGAAGGAACCGCAGTTTTCTCTTTTTCGCCGATAGCGGAAGTTTTATTTTCTATAGAAGTTTCTTTTTTTTCCTCAGGTTTTTTTTCTATAACTATTTCTTCATGCGGCGATTCAATGTCAGGCGGTTTATTAAAATTTTTATTTACAGGGTCTATATTGTAAGGAATAGGCTTAAAAACTGCAAATTCTTTTTTCATTACAGGCGTCGGCGGTTTTGGAAGAGGAGTTTCAGGTTCAGGCTTAATGTTTTCTGCGGCGATATTAAAAACGCTTTTTAGCGTTCTGCCGGGGACAACGGGCAAAGGGGTCTGCGCGGCAATAGGCTGTTTGGGTTTTTGCGACGTAAAAAATTTAAGGTCGGCGTCTGCCGCAGGCGAAACCGGAGCGGACGCGCCTTTGGCGGTTCCGTCAAAAAGTTTATCAGACGAATGTACGGAAGGGTTTTCATGCGCTTTTGCGCGATTTGAAAGAAATGAAGACGCTTCATCGCTTGTTTGATAGGTTCCGTCTTGCATCTTTAAATAAATGGGCTTGCCGTTATCGGCTTCGTTCAATTCAAAAGCTAAATGAAACATAAAAAGCAGTATCAGCTGAACAGTTATAAATTGTCCGATAAAAACAAGGTTTAAAGCAAAAACCGTTAAACATCCCGTAAAAAACAAAAAATAGGTTTTCTTTTTATTATGAAAACACAATTTCCACGCTTCGCTTAGCCCTTCAAAAAAAGCGTCCCCCTCAAAAATAAAGAAAAGAGCGTAAATGAAAATAGGCGTCAGAAAAATTAAAAGTCCCGCCGCGCAAACAATAACCCATCTAAGCGACAACAGCAGCAGCTCAATAGTTTGCAAGTCTTCATTTTTTGTAAGAAATATTGAGGGCAGAAAAAAAAGAAAAGCGATTGCGCAATATATTGCAGTCATTATCAAAACCGCGCCGAAAGAACGGTTAGAGTTGCTTACTCCGATAAGCGGGAAAAAGTTTGACGCGGTTATTTTCACTTTTTTTGCCGTTAAATAACAAAAATAGGCAAAAAGGAAAAAAATTATGAACAAAAACGCCCTAAAGGGCATATAATTGAAAGTTAACAGAGGAAACTTACGTACCACAAACGGCGAAAAAAGCAATGCCGGCGCTATTGCCGTAACTAAAAGCAGCCCTGCGTTTTTTAATGATTTTCCAAAGACGTCGTAGATAGTCTGTAGCGCGAATTCAATGAGTTTTTCCATAAACAGTCCTTAATTTTTTGAGAAGTTTAACGTTTCTTTCGAAATAACGGGTATTTTGTTTTTGCATAAAACTTCAAGAGCTTTATCTATATCTTCAAATTTAAAAACCATAAGCGCTTTATCAGACGCTTTTTCCACAAAACCATACATATATTCAATGTTTAAATCGTTTTCTGAAAGAACTTTTAACACTTCGGCAAGCCCGCCCGGGTCGTCTGAAACTTCTATTGCCACAATGTGAGCTAACGACGCGATAAATCCGTTTTTGCGCGCTATTTCAACGGCGTCTTCGGCTTTGTCAACCACAAGCCGCACAATGCCGAATTCATGGCTTTCGGCAAGCGTCAAGGCTTTAATGTTTATATTGTTTTTGCCTAAAATGCTGCAAAGGTCAAATAAACGCCCTTTAGTGTTTTCAATAAAAACCGACATTTGTGTGATTTTCATTTTTTCTCCTTATTTTTGGGGGATATGATATTGTCGTTTATGTTGGTATAGTCCGCAACGCTCGTCCCTTTGCCGAGATACTCTTCTTCATTTTCTTTAAACGCCGAACTTGCTTTTTGCTCCTTTTCTTTGTTTTCTTGAAAGCGGGTTTGCTGTAAAAGTTCCAAAGTTTCAACTTCGTCTTGGTTTTGCTGCGAATGAAAATCTAACTCGTTAAGTTCTAAGTAAGCGCAGGAATAAATTACAAGAGCTAAAGGAACAGTAAGGCTTGCGCCTATTATAAAAAACAAAAAACCTGCGGCTGCAAGAACAAAACACAATATAAAGACGACAAGCAGCCGCAAAAAATTTCCGCGAGTAAGGTCAAAACTTGCGGTAATGCCTTCTATCGCGCTTAGTCCTTCAACGTAAGCAAGCGCGGTAAAAGCCGTGCGGAAATAAAAAAAATAATGATAGAAAATCAAAAACGCGACTAAACTTATTATATAAGCGCGGTAATTAGAAGCGTAAAGTTTTGCCGCAATGAAAATAAACGCTATAAAAATCGGAACTGAAACTATGGATATAAGAATGCAAAAAAGCGCGCCATTGAACGTGTGAGCTAGGTTTGGAATCAGCTTTTTAAAATCCGCTTGACCGTCCGAACACAATTTAAACGTAAAAGCGCACATACTCATAAAAACCGACAAAACGAATAATATCGCAAAGATTTTTGCAAAAAATCCGCCGGCGGAAATACCCGTGATCACGGAAGCTAAAATAATCAACAAACTAAATGCCGCAGCTAAAATTAAAAGAGGATAAACGTTTGTTTTAATTACCCGCCAAGATCTTTGCAAAACGGCGGATATTGTGAAAGATTTATTTGCATAAACCATAAAAAATCCTTTTTTATGAGAGATTGAAATTTTGCGCCGCCGCTCTTGCTAAATGATAAAATATTCCGTCGGCTTTGCGTCAGCCGTTTTAGTTTTGGGCGGCGGGACGGCGGCTATATTTTTCTGTTGTCTATAACTCTTTTTGCTTTTCCTTCGCTGCGCGCTATGGTTTTGGGTTCCACAAGTTTTACGTTTACGCCCACCAAAATAGTCTGTTCTATGCTCTTTTTAATTTTTTGTTTTACGGCTTCAATGCCTTTGATTTCATCTGAAAAAAACTTTTGGTCTATTTCAACCTGCACTTCTATTGTGTCTAAACCTTTATCGGCTCTGTCTACAATTATTTGATAGTTAGGCAGAGATTCTTCAACCTGCAAAAGCGCGTATTCTATTTGCGTGGGGAAAACGTTTATGCCGCGTATTACTATCATATCGTCGGTTCTGCCTTGAATTTTAGAAATGCGCGGCGCGGTTCTTCCGCAGGCGCAAACTTCATTATTTATAGAAACTAAATCTCTCGTTCTGTAGCGCAATAAGGGCATTCCCGTTCTTGTAAGCGTTGTGATGACAAGCTCGCCAAGTTCCCCCTCTTTAACGGGCAAATCTGTTTTCGGGTCTATAATTTCAGGGTAAAAAACGTCAGACCAAATATGCAAGCCCTGCCGCAAATGACATTCCTGCGCTACGCCGGGTCCCGTTATTTCAGACAAACCGTAAATGTCTGTGGCAAGCATGCCAAGCGAACGGTCTATTTCGTTTTGCATTGCGGTAGTCCAAGGTTCCGCGCCGAAAATTCCTATTTCCCAAGAAATATTTTCAGGCTTAAACCCTAAAGAATGAGCTTCTTCGCCCATATACATTGCAAAACTCGGGGTGCATGCTAAAATGCGGGGTTTAAAATCGCTCATCAGCTTTATTTGCCGTTTAGTTTGTCCCGACGACATAGGCATAATCGGACATCCGAACTTCAAAGCTCCGTAATGAAGCCCAAGCCCGCCCGTAAAGAGCCCGTATCCGTAAGCGACTTGTATTATATCTCCCGCTTTGCCGCCCGCCGCGCCTATTGAACGCGCCGCCGCTTCGCCCCAAAGATCCACGTCGTCTTTAGAATATCCCGAAACTACGGGATTTCCCGTAGTGCCGCTTGAAACGTGAAATTCCGCGACTTTTGAGCTGTCCATAGAAAACAGCCCGAAAGGGTAATAGTCCCTCATATCGTCTTTTGTGGTGAACGGAAGTTTTGTTATATCGTCTATGGTTTTAATGTCAGATAGACAATATCCGCTTTCGTCAATTCTTTTTTTATAAACAGGAGAGCGTTCGTAGACGTATTTGGCAAGCGCGCGCAGCCGTTCAGACTGTAAATTCTTTAAATCTTCCAATTTCATCGTCTCAAACTTTTCGTTAAAAATCATCGGGAATCTCCTTGAATTGTTCTGCGGCTTGCCGCCATTTGCGATAGCTTGATAATAACGGTTAAATTAATAATCTCATTTTTTATTTTGCCGCTTGTAAAAACACTTTTTGATTTTCATCTATAAACTTGCCTTTAAACCCTATTTCTAAAGCCTTAAGCCAGCTTGCTTGTTTTATATTTAAATGTTTTGACAGCGCGCCTAGCATATATGTGTTGATAAATTTTTTATTTGAAAGTATTTTGTCGGCGGTTTCAAAGTCGGAAAATAAATCTTTGCCGTCTTTTGAAAGATAATACGCCATTCTGCTGTGTTCGCCCTTGTGAAAAGAAACCAAAAAGTCAGCGCGCCCTTCTTCAATAATGGGCGAGGCGACTTTATCGCCTATACGCACATGGCTTTCTACAGACCCGCCTCTTTGAGCCATACCGTGAACTTCGCTTTTTTTTGTGTGGTATCCGTCGTAGACAGCGGCAAGACAGACAATTTCCGCAGCCGTCAAAACGCCCTGCCCGCCCGTCCCGCAAAATAAAATGTTGATAGTTTTGTTTTCCATCGGTTTTTCCCTCTATATGCGTCTCTAAAAACCCAGACGCCCATTCTGCCGCATTATTTAATATATTTGCCCTTGTCTTTGCCTTTGTCTTTCGCCGTTGCTATGCATCAATGCGTCCGCGCATCTATGCATCCTTGTCTCTGCCTAACTTCCCAGCTGCCTTCTTTGTTTTGCTGCAAGCCTGTCTATGCGCTTGTCAACGGCTTCTATTTTAGTTATATCGCTTTCATTGAATTTTATGAAGTTTAAAGCGTTAATCAGAGCCTGAACATTTCCTGTTTGTCCAATGGTTAAGTTATCGGCTTCATATGCGCCATCCATTGTAGGCGTTATTTTCTTTTTATATCCTCTGTGATAGTTTCCGCTATAAAGTTTACTCCCAATTATTTTTATACTTATTTTTCTATAAAAAAATGAAGAAATAAGTATTACTGTTATTATTATTGTCATTATCCATGTAAGGTGTTCTAGAAAGAATGTTATAAAAGATAAAATCACAATCGCGGACACACTTATTGTGGCAATTATTGCTCTTTTATCTGTCAATATACAAAACGCATACATAGATTCCGTTAAAAGAAGAGCAAAAAACTCATCATCGCCTAAATCGGCGGCGTTTTTTGGTAAATATATGTCATTTATGTGTTGTTTTATATTATTGTAAAAACCGTTTTTGCTTATACAAATATTATTGTCAAAATAAATATATATAGGAAAACCTAAAATACACGAGATTTCGTCTTCAATCATCAAAATTCTAGTATCTTGCGGACGAACTCTATTAGCATCTCTTTTAGCTTGCGCATCTTCCAAAACGCCCATTGTTTTTTGTCCTTACCCTATACGCCTCTTTGCCCTTGCCCGCCATTGCTTAGCTGCGTCTTTTGCCTTTTGTCGCGCTCTATGCGCCCATACATCCGCCTTTGCCGTTGCTATGCATCCATGCGTCCATGCATCCTTGTCCCTGCATCTTTTAAAAAATTTCACTTTGCGGACTTTTTACTAAAGCGCCGAATTTACAGGAATGCGCGCAAACATTACAGCCATTGCACAGAAAATCGTCGTGAACTATGTTTCCGTCTTCGTTTTTATATACCGCCGGGCAGTCTATTTGCAAGCAAGCTCCGCATTTTACGCATTTTTCAGCCGTAAAAACAGGAACAAAAGCCTTGTTCCTTTCTTTTACCCGGCATGTAAATCTTGCGATGAGAACAGACAAAGCGTCTTTGTTCATTAACTCTCGTATTTTTTCTTGAAGTCCCGCGTTAAAAGGATTTATATTTTCAACAATGTCCGCGCCTGCGGCTTTACAAATATCTTCTAAAACTAATTGTTTTGTTTCCCGCCCTTTTGCGTCTACGCCCGTAGACGGGTTAGGCTGGCTGCCCGTCATTGCCGTATTTGAATTGTCTAAAATTATTATTAAACCTTTGGCTTTATTGTAAGCGGCGTCTACTAAACCCGTAATGCCCGAATGGACAAAAGTTGAATCGCCTATCACGCCTACCACTTTATTGTTGCCCAAAATTTTTGACATACTTTCAAACATCGTAACGCTTGCGCCCATGCAAACTGTAGTGTGCAAAGCCTCAAGCGGTTTTAACGCTCCTAAAGTATAACAGCCGATATCGCCCGCTACGACGGCTTTCAATTTTTTAAGCGCGACAAAAACCGCCCTGTGCGAACATCCCGGACACAAAACGGGTTTTCTTGCCGTATTTGGTTTTTCAATTTTTGGTTTGCCCGCAAAAATATCTCTTACTAAAGACGGCGTAAGCTCGCCTATGCGGTAAGACGGATCTTTTGTTTTAAACGCAATGCCAAGCTGTTTAACGCGCTCTTCAATAAAAGGCTCAAGCTCTTCTATAACGTAAAGCTCTTTAACCTCTTTTGCAAAATCTATAATTTTTTTGTCGGGGAAAGGATACGTAAACCCCAGCTTTAAAAACGACGCTTTCGGCATTACTTCTTTTGCGTATAAATAAGAAACTCCGTCGGCTATTATGCCTACGGAGGTATCGTTGTATTCTATGGAATTGAGTCCGCTGTTTTCTGAAAATTTTTGAAGTTCTAAGAGTTTTGCCTCAAGCGCGATATGTTTTTTGTAAGCATGACCCGGAACCATAACGTATTTGGGGGCGTTTGGCGTAAACGGCTTATTTTCAATTTCGCGCCTAACGCCGATTTCTACGTTTTCTTTTGTGTGCGCTACGCGGGTTGTTAAGCGGATAATTACGGGAGTGTCAAATTGTTCGCTTATTTCAAA
>JAISLV010000063.1 GCA_031277075.1 Endomicrobium sp.
TCTGTTTGCGTCAACCCAGCTTTCAAAAGGCGCGTCTATAATTCCATTTTTATTGTAATCGTCCCACGACCAATCCCTGTTATTTTTCAAATTATTATGCACGGGAGAAAGCCCGACTCTGTTTGGAGAATAAGTAACGCCTTTGACAATAAAAGGTTTTCCATCAACGGTAAGCCTGAAATGATTATTTTCGTACTCTATGAGTTTGACTTTGCCCTCGCCAGTAACTTTTTTTATGCCGAAAGGCTCTTTATATTGTCTCTTAAAATCTTTTGCTTTTGCTGGAACAAGTTTTCCCGGATTTATATGAAATATGTCGTTTCTTGTATTATTGTCAAAAGAGTTTTCAATTTTAATTTTTGCTCCGACAAGTTTTACGCCGAGTTCGGGGTGTCTTCTAGCGAGGAATTTAACGCGCGAAATACATACGGGACCTATATACCATGGAGTTTGCCATTGAGTGTAGCCGACGGCTTTTGGGAAAAATACTAGGCAGGCGTAATAGGCTTTAACGGCGCGCGCGTAATTTCCGTCTTTATCTAAAGCCAAAGCGGTAAAATAAAGTTTTACTCCCGGGTCTTCTTTTACCGTAGCCCATTTATAAAAATTAGCTTGGTAGTCCGTTGAGTTTACGTAATTCCATTTATTGCCTTCAAGTTTATTGTCTGCAACGTATTTTTGATATTGTTTGGAATTTAAAACGCTTTGCGAATTTGGGAAAACGCCCGCGCCCGAAGCTGCTTTTAAGCCCTCGCTGTCGTTTATAGCGTATTTATATTTTGGAGTTCCGACATTTTGAAATTCTCCGTATTTTTCGTAGTCAACCCATTTTTCCGTCCCTCTGTCTTCTATAACAAAAGGTTTTGGAGCTTTATACTTCATTTTTGCATTATATTTTTTGGCGTTTTTCAAAGAAATTTCAACGTTCTTTTTCTCGTCGGTTTTCGCATATAACAAAGAGCTAAAAGAAATACAAAACGCAGCCAGCAAAAACATTTTAAAAAGTTTCATTAAAATCCCTTTATTGCGCCTATAAACCAGAAAACGCATAACGGAAAAATATCGCAAGAATTTTTTACCGTTAATTCCAGCTGCGCGTATAATTTTTAGACGCCGTTTTAAATGTTTTGAATAAGCGCGGCTAATTTTTTCATTTCTTCAGCCGTAAGCGTTACGCCTTTGCCCATTTTTGAGCGGTCGGGAGACCAGTCGCGCAAATCGTATTTCGGGTCTCTGTCGTTCCATTTGACAAGGTTTAGCTCTTTTTTCCAGCCTTTTGCAGTTTCAGAAATAACTCCGATTGTCTTCAAAATCTCATACTTTATTTCAGTATTAGGCATTATGCCCCCCGATTAGCGGTAAGGTTGAAAGAGTTTACAGCTTTATTTATCTTTCTTACAAACCGCAGCTTTCTATTTCATTGTCTATAATTGCCGTTCTAACAGCGTTATTATCTCTATGTGATGCGTATGCGGAAACATATCCGCAGGAACGATTTCTTTTATTTTATATTTTCCGCTTTCAACTATTAAAGACAAATCTCTCGCCAAAGTTGACGGATTGCAAGAGACGTAGACTATTTTTCCCGCGCCGCAATTGAGCAAAAATTTGATTATATTTTTTGCAAGCCCGTTTCTTGGCGGGTCAACTATTGCCGCGTCAAATTTTTTGGAGTTTTGTTGCGCCCAAGTTTCCGCCGTCAAAGCAAAGAAACTAGCGTTCTCTACGCCGTTTAACAAAGCGTTTTCTTTGGCGTCTTCCACAGCCTGCTCAACCTGCTCTATGCCTACGACTTCTTTGACAGTATGGGCAAGCGATATTCCTATCGCGCCCGTTCCGCAGTATAAGTCTAAAAGAACGCATGTTTTTGCAGGGTTTAAAAGCCTTAAAATTTCATTGTAAAGAACCTGCGCGCCTTTTGAATTAGTTTGAAAAAACGAAAACGGAGAAATATTGAAAAAATAATCTTTGCCGCCGACGTTTAGCTTTTCAACAATCCTTTCTTTGCCGTAGAGAACGCTGAAAGCGTCAACCCTTACCGCGTCTGAAATTTTTGCGTTTTTAGTCCAGCAGACGCCGTCCGCAAAAGATTTTGTTTCGTCTATAAAAGATTCCCAAAAAGAACGGTCTTTATTTTGCGAATTTGTAACTATATTTATAAGCGTTTGATTGTTATTTTTTGCCTTTCTTAAAACTAAATGCCTGAAAAAACCCTCGTGAGTCGCGTTGTCGTAAGCGGACAGACCGCTTTTATTTGCAAAATCTTTCGCGGCTTTTGCCGCTTTCAAAAAATCTTCGTCGGCTATAAAGCACGGCGGAACGGAAGAATACCTGTTATAGCTCCCTCGTATATGCAAACCCAAATCCGTTTTGCCGTCGCAGTTAAAAAAGCTGAACTCCATTTTGTTTCTGTAATGCCAAATTTCAGGGCTTGGCAAAATTTCGTTTATGCGGACGCCTGTGAAAGATAAAAGTTCGTCTACGCATAAACTTTTATATTTTAATTGGCTCTTATAATCGGCGTTTTGAAAAGAACAGCCGCCGCATCTGCCAAAAGACGGACATTCAGGCGTAATTCTTTCGAGGGAGTTTTCGGAAATATTTTTTAAAATTCCCTCTCTAAAAGATTTTTTATCTTTTATTACAAAAACTTCGCCCGTCTCGCCCGGCAAAAGTCCCTCGGTAAACAAAGCCGTTCCGTCTTCGCATCTGCACAATGTTCGCCCGGGAAAAACTATTTTTTCGGCTTTAACCGAGATAATTGTATTTTTTAAAGACATTATGATTTATTAATATTTTTGTCTATAGATATGGGCAAAAACTATTGAAAACATACTCGCGACAAGCTGTAAAAAAATATAGCGCGCGCTTTTATACGCCGCCCTGTTATCTATAATTTGTAAATTGCAAAGGCAAAGAAAAAGACGCCTGTTTTAAATACGCTATCACTTGCTGCAAATCGTCTTTCTTGGGCGAAATAACTTTTACTTTTGCGCCGTCAATTTGAGTTTGAACTTTTATTTTTGAATCTCTTATCATTTTTGAAAGCTCTTTTGCTTTATCCGACGGCAGCCCTGAAATTATCTCGGCGGTTTGCCTTATGTAACCTTCAAAAGCGTTTTCTTGAGCTTTATAATTTAGCGATTTTATTGAAACGCTTCTTTTTGCAAAACGTCCCTCTAAAATGTCTTTCAAGGCTTTCATTTTAAAATCGTCGTCTGCGACAAGCGTTATTTTCTTTTCCGTCTTATTGAGTTCTATCGAAGATTTGCTGCCTTTAAAATCAAACCTGTTTGCAAGCTCTTTTTGAGCCTGATTTACGGCGTTTTCAACTTCCATCATATCCACTTCGGAAACTATGTCAAAAGAAAATTTGTCTGCCATTTATATGTCCTCCTCGTCGTTGAACCCAAACCTATATCCTATGTTTATATTCGTCATTGAATATTTTGCGTCCAAATTGACTAAAGACCCCTCCGAAGACGAAACGCTCAATTCATTGACGGCAAAAAGAATTTCAAAAATAACGCCGTTAAACTCCACGCCAAAACCCGCTCCGTAATACCAAGCCGACTCGGTTTTTGAAGGAACTATATTTCCGCCCGTATCGCGCAAAGTTATCTCTTTATTAAAAAAACCGTACCCGCCTTGAAAAATAAGATATACGGCTTCTTTATCGTCAGGTCTGCTTTCGGAAACAATTTTTATTTTAGGCTTTAAAGCTATATAAGCGTCTATAACGCTTATTGAGCCGAAATTGTCAACTTTTCTTTCAAAGCCGTATTTCACGCCCGCGCCCGCGCCTAAATATTTAAAAGCGTAATAATAATATTCCGCGCTAAGCGCAAACCCCGCTTTATCGCCGTATATCGCGTCGCCGTTAAAAGTTCTGTTCCCCGCGTATCCGTCGGCGTTTATTTGCCCGTTAGGAGCGGCTTCCGCTTTTATGACAAGCTCGCTTTCCGCGCGTTTATCAGATTTAAATTCATATTCGGATTTGTAAGCAAGCGCCGAAGCGGCGTAAGCCTCGTCTTCCGCATTTTCTTCTTGAGCAAAAGCAGGAAACGCCAAAAGGCACATTAAAAGCGTCAAAAAAAGCATTGTAGATTTATACATTTTATTACCTCTTATGCTTTAAAAAAAGCTCCGAGCGCGAAAACTTTAACCGCCGCGCGGAGCTTTTTATTTGATTATTTTTTCTTTACAATGTTTTCCGTTTTTTCCGTCTGCGAAACAGCGTCTCCTGAATTTCCCTTAACTATAACGTAAGTCACAAAAAAGATAAAAATACCGATAAAAACATATGCAGGCCAATCCGAAATAAAATCAAAGCTCATTTTTTCCCTCCGGAATATTTATTTTTTTTATTTTTATAAATATTTTATCTTGAAAAAGACATTTTCAATAATAAAAAAGATATAAATAGAAAAATAAAATGTAGAATATTAAACGATATTCTGTTGCTGTTATGCCTGTCATACTGAACTTGTTTCAGTATCTGCTGTTGCTTTTGCGGTTGACACTTAACGGCAGATTCTGAAATAAATTCAAAATGACGGACAACTACGAAAGGCAAAGGCGGCAGCTAGGAAGTTAGGCAAAGACAAAACTACAAAGACGAACAGCAAACCCCATCTGAAGACTTTTCGTAGTTGCTTTTGCTCGTCATGCCGAATTTATTTCCGCATCTGCCGATGACTGATTTAAAGACAGACCCTGAAAGAGACCCTGAAACAAGTTCAGGGTGACGCATTCGCGTCAGTTTTGGGCGACGCGTTTGCGGCAGTTTTGTATGGCAGACATAACGGCAACGGCAAAAGCAAACTGCAAAACCATTTGAAATAAGAAAAAGCCAGACTGCAAAAACTATATGTTTAAAACTGCCGCAAAGGGATTTTTCCCATATTTGCGGCAGTTTTAGATATTTTCACTTTCTCAACACATATTAAACTTCAAAAATCTCACATTAAAAGCAGACGTTAAAGTTTTTAAAAGTTATTATTCATTTTCCCCAAACATATATCTTACGCCTATATTTCCGTATATGTTTTCGTATTTATTCGCTCCGTAATAGTTTGCGTTTGCGTATATTTTTAAATTGCTTGCTATCTTTGCTTCTACTCCTAAACCTATTCCTATTTCTAATGCTCCTTCTTGCGCTCCTCTGCTTTTAAACGTTTCGTTTGTGCCTTCAAGCGCGCTCTCTATTTCAGGCTCTGCCGCGCTCAACAAATATTTCCCCTCTGCTTTTGCGTAAAAGGTAAATATGTTTTCTTCATATTCTACTCCAGCTCCCAAACGCGCCGCGCTCCTTATATAGCTTCCTCCGCTTACTTCTAAGTCTAATATTCCAGCTCCGCTTTCTTTGAAACTCCCGTAATTTGCGTCTTCAATTTCCATTCCTATATACGGTCTCAAGTTTAACTTTTCGTTTATTTGATACTTTAACGCGCCTTCAACATCTGCAATTACCGTCAACGCATCTATGTCGGCTTTTGCCGTGTTTCCTAATACGTATCTTTTCGTATTAAATATGTCATAGCTCCCTAACAGCGTTCCTTTTATTTCGTATTTCTCTTGTATGTATCCGCCATATACCCCAAGTCCGCTTTTTTGTCCGTCTGCGCTGCTTTCTCCCTGCTCTATACTTTCCCCGCTAAATCTCCCGTATACTCCCCAAACAAGCGATTTGCTTTCTACGTATCTGTCAAAACCAAACAACAACCCGACAGACGCATCGCTGTAATCGCCCTCTGAATTGCCGCCTTTAAACGTCTCTTGCCCGCCTTTTACCTGCGCCCAAATGCCTTTGTTGCTTTCTTGTCTTATTTTGCCGTATATTTCGCCGCTTG
>JAISLV010000096.1 GCA_031277075.1 Endomicrobium sp.
GTTCAATATGCGATAAACAAAAAAGATATAATAGACGGCGTGCTTTTAGGGAGTGCAAAAGAAGCGTCGGGACCGTATCCGCCGCAAAGCTGGGCGTATAATCCTAATATTGCTCCGTCTGAATATAATTTTGAAAAAGCCGCTGTGATTTTTAAAGAGCTGGGTTTTAAAGATATTGACGGCGACGGTTTCATGGAATATAACGGCAAACCTTTTGAATTTACTATTACTACTAATCAAGGCAACAAACAGCGCGAATTGTCGGCGCAAATTATTCAAAGCCATTTAAAGAAAGCGGGGCTTAGAGTAAATATAAGAATTATAGAGTTTTCCTCTTTTGTCAATCAATATATAGCTAAGAGAGAGTTTGACGCCGTAATAATGGGCTGGAGTTTAAGCGTTGACCCCGACCAATACGACTTGTGGCATTCTAAAAAAACAGCTCCGCGCGAATATAATTTTTTGTCTTACGACAATGCGCAAGTTGACGAGCTTTACGAAAAAGCGCGCAGAGTCTTTGACATAGAAAAAAGAAAAGAAATGTATTACAAAATACAAGAAATTATGGCGCAAGACCCGCCGTGCGTATTTCTTTATTACCCCGAGAGTTTGTCGGCGGTACATAAAAGGTTTAAAGGCATAAAGCCCGCTCCTGCGGGAATAGGTTATAATTTTATAGAATGGTGGGTTCCAAAACAGTTTCAAAAATACGCCTTTAACGACCAATAATAACGCAGCTAAGCGGCTAAGAAGTTAGGCAGCTAAGTAAAGATTAACGGCAAAGACAAACGGCAGATTCTGAAATAAATTCAGAATGACGGACAAAGACGCGGCGTTATACAAAGCAGGCGCGGAGCATTGCAGCGCAAAACGCGGAGCGTTGAAACACAAGAACGTCGCCCTGAACTTGTTTCAGGGTCTGTTGTTAATGACGGGCAAAAAGAATGCAGCTAAGCGGCTAAGAAGTTAGGCAGCTAAGCAAAGATTAACGGCAAAAGGACAAAGAATACAGATGGCGGCTAATGCTGTTAGCGTTAGTTATTGCCTTTGCTTAACTTCTTAGCTGTTGCCTCTACACTGGGATTAAAAATGTTTACTTACATATTTAAGCGCTTGATTTATTCAATTCCTATAATTTTGGGCATAACGGTAATGACGTTTGCCGTTATGTTTTTTACTCCGGGAAATCCTGCGGATATGGTTGCTGATTTTAATATTAAAGTCAGCGCGGAATCTAAAGAGCGTCTTATAAAACTCTACGGCTTGGATAAGGCGTGGTATGAACAGTATTGGAATTGGCTTAAAAGAGTTGTCGTTTTAGATTTCGGAAATTCTTTCCGCGACGGCAAGCCCGCGTCAAAAAAAATAGCCGAAAGGCTTCCAGCTACAATTCTTTTAAACGTTTTGTCAATCATTCTTATGCTTTGCATATCAATTCCCGTAGGAGTTTATTCGGCGGTAAAAAAATATTCGCTTTTTGACAGGGTTTTGACCGCGATAGTGTTTACTTGTTTTTCAGTTCCTGTTTTTTGGGCGGCGTTAATGCTTATGACGGTTTTCGGTCTGTGGCTTGGGTGGCTGCCGATTTCGGGGCTTACGTCTTTTGAGTTTGGCGAGTTTTCGTTTTTTGAAAAAATTTTAGACTTATGCAGACATTTGATTTTGCCAGTTTTTGTCTCAACGCTCGGCTCTTTTGCCGTTATGTCGCGTTATGTGCGTTCCGGTATGCTTGACGTTTTAAAACAAGACTATATTAAAACCGCATATTCAAAAGGTTTAAGCAAAAGGCAAGTAGTTTTCAACCACGCTTTAAAAAACGCTCTTCTTCCTCTTATTACAATAATAGGTCTGTCAATACCGGGTTTAATAGGCGGCAGTTTTATAATAGAGACAATTTTTTCTTATCCGGGCATGGGAAGGCTGGGATACGAAGCTATTATGGCAAGAGACTATCCCGTGATAATGGGTATAGGCGTAATATCTGCGTTTTTAACGCTTTTGGGAAATATTATCGCCGACGTTTTATACGCGTCGGCAGACCCGAGAATTAGATATAAGTAGCCGTCGCCGCTTTTTATTTATGCTTGGAGCGGCGGGGTTTTGTCTTTGTCTTAAATATTGCTTAAAAATTTATGAATAAATTTATTAAAAATAAAATTTCTTTGTCGGCAGCGGCGTTTATCGCCGCCGTTATTTTAGCGGCGGCGTTCGCGCCGTTTATCGTAAAATACGACCCTGCCGCTCAAGAATTATCTCAAAGGCTTTCCGCGCCGTCGGCAAAACATTTATTAGGCACGGACGATTTAGGCAGAGACGTTCTTTCCCGTATGTTTTACGGCGCGAGAGTGTCGGTTTCCGTAGGGTTTGTCGCCGCGCTTATAACGGTTGTAATAGGTTCTTTAATCGGGCTTTTTGCGGGCTATTTCGGCGGAGCGATAGACGGCGTTTTAATGCGTTTTACCGATATTATGCTCTGTTTTCCGACGTTCTTTTTGATTCTTTTAGCCGTAGCTTTTTTTGAGCCTAACATTTACAACGTTATGATTGCGATAGGGATTACGTCGTGGACGGGTTTGGCAAGGATAGTAAGAGCCGAAGTTTTAACCGTAAGGGAAAGGGAATTCGTTTTGGCTTCGCAGACTCTTGCGGTAAGCGGGTTTCGCCTGTTTTTCGTACACATACTCCCAAACGTTATTTCTCCGATAATAGTCTACTCCGCTTTGGCAATAGGCGGGGCGATTCTTACGGAATCGGGATTGTCGTTTTTGGGGCTTGGCGTTCAGCCGCCAATGTCGTCGTGGGGGCAAATCCTTATGCAGGGCAAAGACTATATTTACGCGGCATGGTGGCTGTCTTTGTTTCCGGGCGCGGCGATTTTGCTCACCGTTTTATCTTTCAATTTAATAGGCGAGTCGCTGAGGGATATTTTAGACCCGAAAGAACTGTGATTTCGCGGAAAAATAGGCTAATTAGGAGATTTTATAATGCCTTTGTTGTCTGTCAAAAACTTGAGCGTTGAATACAAGGCGTCTTTTGGCGTCGTAAAAGCCGTCGACGGCGTAAGTTTTGACGTTGAAAAGGGCGAGGTTTTCGCCATAGTAGGACGTTCGGGCAGCGGAAAAAGTTCCGTCGCTTCTGCAATTATGAGGCTTACAGACATTGACGGAGCGCAAATAAAAAGCGGGGAAATTTTTTATAGAGAAACGGATTTGCTTAAACTTTCTTTTGACGATACGCGGAAAATTTACGGCAAAAAAATATCAATGATTTTTCAAGACCCGCAGTCTTATTTGAACCCTGTGATTAAAGTGGGAAAACAAATAGAGGAAGCGGTAAAAGTTCACAATCCTAAACTTTCAAAAAGCGAAATAAAAGAACGCGCCGCGTCGGCTTTAAAAAAAGTTAATTTAGACGATATGCAAAGGATTTTTAATTCGTATTCTCACAGATTATCCGGCGGACAAAAGCAGAGAATTCTAACGGCAATGGCAATAATAAACGAACCTGAAATTCTGATTGCCGACGAGCCGACTACAGGGTTAGACGCCGCAGTTCAAAAGCAGATATTAGATTTAATTAAAGAATTAAAAGGCAAAATGGGCTTGACGCTTATAATAATTACGCACAATCTGAAAATAGCCGAAAAACATTCCGATAAAACTGCCGTAATGCGCAGCGGAAAAATAATAGAATGCGCCCCTTCAAAAGAAATTTTTAAAAATCCCAAAAACGAATACGTAAAACAGCTGACAAACGTCTCTTACAGTCTGCCCGAACAAATGCCCTAGATGGCAGAGCGAGGGGGGATGTGTGACAGACGCGCTCTTCTTTCGGCGTCATTTTACTTGATAAGATTGCGTGTGTTTGACTAAAATTCGTATATTTTATATACTCATTACTCAAATCGGTTTTTGAGAAGTTTCTGTTCGGCGCGGTACCCAAGTGGTAAGGGAGCAGTCTGCAAAACTGCGACGCGTCGGTTCAATTCCGACCCGCGCCTTTTAAAATAGATAAGACGCCGAACAATGTAAAATAAATAATTTATGTATCGTTTAGTATTAATTTAAATTGCCGTTATTGCCCGGTTAGCTCAGTTGGTTAGAGTACTTCCTTGACATGGAAGGGGTCAGAGGTTCAAGTCCTCTATCGGGCATTTTTGTTTTTATCCTACAATGGGCGTCTATAAAAACCCTAATGCCCATCCGAGTATTGCGCATTGAGATATTATCTATGCGGCATTTGGGAGTCAGAAAATTTGTCCGTCCTTGCTATTAGGACGCGGTTTGCATTTTTTTCTTTGAACTGCCGCAAAATTTGCGGCAAGGACGAACATTATAGGTTTTTGCAAGACACCCAATGATAAAAAAAACAAAATCATTAATCGCAAAGCAGTCAAAAGCTCCTCTTTTTGACGTTCTTATGGCTCACGCAAAAAGAGACGTGGTTTCTTTTCATTGTCCCGGTCATAAAAACGGGAGAAGCATAGACGCCGAGCTTAAAAATTATATAGGCGAAAACGCTTTCAAATTTGACGTGACGGTTTTTGACGAAGTAGATTCTCTGCACGACCCAGTAGGTCCTATAAAAAAGGCGCAGGAGCTAATGGCGGAAGCCTACGGCGTTGAACACTCTTTATTTTTAGTCAACGGTACTTCCGTAGGAAATATAGCAATGTTTCTTTCCGCATGCGACCCGGGCGATTCAATAATAGTTTCGCGCAGTTCGCATAAGTCAATAATGGCGGGCATAATAATGGCGGGGTTGTGGCCTATTTGGATTCAGCCCAAAATTGACCAAAATTTAGATTTAATTTTTAATTCAACTTACGACCAAATAAAAGACGCTCTTGACAAATACCCCGAAGCGAAAGCCGTTTTTGTAACCACTCCCACTTATAACGGCGTTGTTACGGAAATTTCAAAAATAGCCGATTTATGCCATAGACGCGGGAAAATACTATTGGCGGACGAAGCGCACGGTCCGCATTTGCTTTTTAACAGCCAGCTTCCAGAATCAAGCGTTGAAGCGGGCGCGGATTTGTGCGTTCAGTCGACGCATAAAATTTTATCGGCGTTTTCGCAAAGTTCGGTTTTGCATTTTAATTCAAAGCTCGTTGATTTCAACAGAGTAAAGAAAATAGTTTCAATGCTTCAAACGACAAGCCCCAATTATCTTTCGCTTGCCACTACGGATTTGGCAAGACGTCAGGTTTTTTTAAACGGCGAAGAAACTTTTAACAAAGTTTTGGAAGCCGCGCGCTGGGGAAGAACTTATATAAACGCAAATATAGCGAATATGAAATGTTTTACTCGCGAAGAAATGAAAAAGCTCGGTTTTGATTTGGACGAAACGAAGCTGACGGTCAATGTTACTAAAACTGGTCTTTCAGGCTATGAAATTGAGAGTATTTTAGCTAAAGAATACAATATACAGCTTGATTATGCGGACATTTTTAATTTGGTCGCCATAATGGGCGAAGGTTCTAATAGAGCAGATACCGAAGCTCTTGTAGACGCGCTAAAAGACATCTGCAAAAAATATAAAGGCGAGCAAAAAAACCAGCTGCTTAAAATTCCTTCGCTTGCTACGGAAATGGTAATGCTTCCGCGCGAAGTTTTTCTTTCAAGCAATACGAAAAAAATTCCGCTCGCCAAAGCCGTCGGGCATGTTGCCGCGCAAACTTTGACGCCTTATCCGCCCGGTATTCCCGTTTTAATTCCCGGGGAGAGAATTACGGAAGAGATTTGCGATTATCTCATTAATATGTCTTCAAAAGATATAAGAATAAGCGGACAAGAAAGCGAAATGTTAAAAACAATAAAAGTTTTTACAAACTAAAGGGTTTTTATAGACGCCCTAAAGGGCATTAGAGTTTGTAGAGACGCTCAAAAGGAGATGTTATAATGAATAAAAAGGACACGGCGGAATTAAAAAAAGTTTTAATACAAAAAAAAGCCGAGCTTTTAAATAAAATCCAAAACGCTCAAAAAGAATTAGACGCCGACGCTATAGACACCAATGTCGGCGACGAAATTGACACTGCGACGCAAAACAGCCAAAAAGAAATGTTTTTTGAGTTTTCGGCAAACGATAAAATCACTATGGACGCCATCAACGACGCCATAGGAAAAATTGAAAAAAACGAATACGGAAAATGCGAGTGCTGCGGGCAGGCGATTTCAGATGAAAGATTAAAGGCGCTCCCTTGGAGCCGCTATTGTATTCAATGTCAGGAAGAAGCCGAAAGACCAAGAAAATAAAAAGGCGCA